>DATCEL010000127.1:0-15473 GCA_036510115.1 Caulobacteraceae bacterium | reverse complement strand
TGAAGTATCGCCCCGTCGCCTATGAATTCATGGCAGAAGCTTTCACGCTCTCCGCGCTCCAACGCGCCGTCGAAACGATCGCGGGCGTGACCTTGCACAAACAGAACTTTCGCCGCGCCGTGGAGCGTTCGGGCATGGTCGAGGGGCTCGGCCGCATCGATCCCGGCACTGGCGGTCGGCCGGCGGAGCTATTCCGCTTCCGCCGTGAACTCCTCGCCGCCCGGCCAGCGGGGGGACTGGCCCTGCCCTTGTCTCGCGAAAACTAGGGGCCGGAGAGGGAGTCTCAGAGAAAAGCGACAGCGGCCAGAATCGCACCGGCGGTCGCGAGCGCGAGGGCGACCACCCAGGGCCAGCGTCGGGTCAATATGATCGCCAGGGTGGCGATGGCGATCGACATGTGCAGAAGCGTCGAGGCTATCGTCAGTCTGCCGTGACGGGCTTCGAATCGCTCCGCGGCGGCGCTGGCGTCATCTCGCCCGGCCTCGAGCGCCTTGGCTTGATTCTGGATAGCCGCCTGCTCCGCGCCGTTCTTCGCCGCCTCCTTGGCGTAAGTCGCCGCCTTGGCGCCCACCTGATCGGCGGCGAGCGCATAAAGATTCTTCTTGAAGCTCTTGGCTTCATAGAAATTCCACGCGTCGGTGGCCCGGTTCTGTTCGAGCACGGCGTTGCTCTTGGCGATGATCGCCTTGTCGCCCTCCGTGGTCTCGAGGCTGGCGACGATCGCGGCGGCGACAGCCAGGACGGCGATCGTCAGGGTGACCTGGGCGATGAGCGCGTTTCCGCCAGCCTCGGCCGCGTGCGCCGCGTGCTCCGCGTGTTCGTGAGCCTCCATTTCCTCGAGCGGCGATTCACCCATGACTACCGGTCTCTAGCCGAAGCGAGCGCGGCCTGGGCGGCGGCCAGGCGAGCGATCGGCACGCGGTAGGCGGAGCAACTGACATAGTCGAGACCCTCCGCTTCGCAGAAAGCGATCGAGGCCGGATCGCCGCCATGTTCGCCACAGATACCGAGCTTGATATCAGCCCGCACCGCCCTGCCCTTCTCGGCCGCCATGCGAATGAGGGCGCCGACTCCATCGACGTCCAGCGAAACGAATGGATCCCGCTCAAAGATACCCTTGTTCACATAGACCTCCAAAAAGCGTCCGGAATCGTCGCGACTGATGCCGAAGGTGGTCTGAGTCAGGTCGTTGGTGCCGAAGGAAAAGAATTCGGCGCTCTTGGCGAGATCGCCGGCCGTCAGCGCGGCTCTCGGCAACTCGATCATGGTTCCGACCCGATATTCGACCGTCGTGCCCGTCTCGGACATCACCTCGCGGGCCACCCGATCGGTGAGGGCGCGCAGATAGTTCATCTCCTCCCCCATGGCCACGAGCGGATGCATGATCTCGGGAACTGGCGGCGAGGCCGAATCCTTGGCCACTTCGCAGGCCGCCTCGATAATTGCGCGGACCTGCATTTCGTAAATCTCGGGGTAGGATACGCCCAATCGACAGCCGCGGTGGCCCAGCATCGGATTGGTCTCGCGCAACTCCGCGGCGCGGCGCAGCAGTTTGGCCGCGTCGAGCCCGGTCGCCCGCGCCACCGCCGCCAGTTCTTCCTCGGTATGCGGCAGGAATTCATGCAGGGGCGGATCAAGCAGGCGGAAGGTGACCGGAAAGCCCTCCATGATCCTCAAAAGTTCGACAAAGTCGCCGCGCTGCATGGGCAAGATCTTGGCAAGCGCGGCCCGACGGCCAGCTTCATCATCGGCCAGGATCATTTCGCGGACGGCGGCAATCCGGTGGGCGTCGAAGAACATGTGCTCAGTTCGCGCCAGACCGATGCCTTCGGCGCCGAACTGGCGGGCGACCTGAGCGTCTTGAGCCGTCTCGGCGTTGGCGCGCACCTTCAGGCGGCGGCGTTGGTCCGCCCAGGCCATCAGGGTCGCAAAGTCGCCGGAGACCTCCGGTTCGATCATCCGCGCCGCGCCAGCGAGAATCTCACCGCGACCGCCATCTATGGTGATCACCTCGCCCTCGGCGAAGAGGCGACCGCGCGCACGGAACGTCCGCGCCGCCGAGTTGATTTCGAGTTCGCCAACACCGCAAACGCACGGACGGCCCATGCCGCGCGCGACAACGGCGGCGTGGCTGGTCATTCCGCCCCTAGCGGTGATGATGCCGCGCGCCGCGTCCATGCCCCGAATGTCCTCCGGCGAGGTCTCCTCCCGCACCAGGATCACCGCTTCGCCAGCGGCGGCTTCGCGCACCGCCGCCTCGGCGGTGAAGACGATCTTGCCGACCGCCGCGCCGGGTGAGGCCGGCAGCCCTTGGGCGATGACGTCGCGTTCCCCGGCCGGGTCGATCGTCGGATGCAGAAGTTGGTCGAGCGACGCGGGATCGACGCGGGTGATGGCCTCGTCCTTGGAAATCACGCCCTCGCTGGCCAGATCGACCGCGATCCGCAACGCCGCGCGCGCGGTTCGCTTGCCGTTGCGGGTTTGCAGCACATAGAGCCGGCCGCGCTCAATGGTGAACTCGATGTCCTGCATATCGCGGTAGTGACCCTCGAGACGTTTCACCACCTCGCCAAACTCTACAAACGAGGCGGGCATCGCCTCTTCCATGGACGGCGCCGTCTCGTTCATCTCCCGCCGAGCGGCCTCGGTCAGCGGCTGAGGCGTGCGGATGCCGGCGACGACGTCCTCGCCCTGCGCGTTGATCAGAAACTCGCCGTAGAGACGCGGCTCACCGGTGGCCGGGTCGCGGGTGAAGGCGACGCCGGTCGCGCTCGTCTCGCCCATGTTGCCAAACACCATCGACTGGACGTTGACCGCCGTGCCCCAGGCTTCGGGAATCCCATGCATCCGACGGTAGAACTTGGCGCGGTCATTCATCCAACTGTCGAACACCGCTCCGATCGCGCCCCAGAGCTGGTCGAAAGGATCCTCGGGGAAGTCGGTTCCAAGTTCCTGCGTGACCGCGGCCTTGTAGGCGGCGACCACGACCCGCCAATCCTCGGCGTCGAGCGCCGTGTCCACGGTGACTCCCAGCCCGTCCTTGTGATCGTCGAGAATCTCTTCGAACAGATGGTGATCGAGACCAAGGACCACGCTCGAATACATCTGAATGAACCGGCGATAGCTGTCGAAAGCAAAGCGTCGATCCGACGCCAAGGTCGCCAAGCCTTCCACCGTCGCTTCGTTAAGGCCGAGATTGAGAACCGTGTCCATCATTCCGGGCATCGACGCCCTGGCGCCCGACCGCACCGAAACCAGCAACGGATTGGTCGGGTCACCGAACTTTCTGCCGACAAGATCCTCGACGCGCGCCAATGCCGCGCGCGCCTCCGCCTCCAACCCAGCCGGAAAGGCCCCGCCGCCGGCGAAATATTGATTGCAAACCTCTGTGGTGATGGTGAAACCCGGGGGAACAGGCAGGCCGAGCGCCGACATTTCCGCCAGATTGGCCCCCTTCCCGCCCAGGAGCGCTTTCATCGCCGCGTCGCCGTCCGCCGCGCCGCCGCCGAAGGCGAAAACCCGCTTCGCCTTCGAGAGTGTGTCCGTGCTCATGGACGGTTCCTAACCTGAAATAAGCGAGAAGTCCGCCGCCCGGCCCATGATCTCACGCACGTCCGCCAACAGCGCCAGGCGATTTTCGCGCTCGGCGGCGACGGGGGAATTGACCAACACGCGGTCAAAGAAGGCGTCGATGGGCGCTCGCAAGCGCGCCAAGGCGTTCAGAGCTCCGGCGAAGTCTTCCTCGGCCAGCGCGCTTTGGACTTCGGAGCGAGACCGTTGAAGGGCGTCGAACAGGCTCGCCTCTTCGGCTGGTTCGGACCGATGCAGCGGCCCAGTCCGCGGCAACGGTCCTTTGCGAGCCTCGGCGTCGAGGATATTGCCCGATCGCCTGTAGGCGGCGAGCAGATTGGCCCCGTCGTCCGTGGCCAGGAAAGCGCTCAAGCCCTCGACGCGGGCCACCACGCGGACCAGATCGTCGTCGCCCAGAGCAAACACGGCATCCACCAGGTCGTGGCGCGAGCCCCGCTCGCGCAGCAGGACCTTCAGACGCTCCGCGAAGAAGGCAGGCACGCCTTCGCCCGGGAATTCCGACGCCGCGATCACCGCGTTCAACGGCAGCCGCAGGCCGTTTTCGAGCACGATCCGGATAACGCCCAACGCGGCGCGCCTCAGCGCGAATGGGTCCCGCGAACCGGTCGGCGTCTCGCCGATGGAGAAGAACGCGAGGATGGTGTCCAGCTTGTCGGACAGGGCCACGCTCATGGCCAGCGGCGCGGTCGGCGCGAGATCAGACGGACCCTGAGGACGATAGTGGTCGCGGATCGCGTCCGCCACCTGGACGTCAAGCCCTTCGGCTCTGGCGTAGTAACCGCCCATCACCCCCTGAAGCTCGGGGAATTCGCCAACCATGGCGCTCGCCAGGTCGGCCTTGGCGAGGCGCGCGGCGATGGCGGCCCGATCCGGATCGGCGCCCGCGGCTGGAGCAATAGCCCGCGCCAGACTTTCGATCCGCCGCGTCCGCTCGAAAACCGAGCCAAGCCTGGCGTGGAAGGTGACGTCTTTCAGCGTTTCCAGCCGGCTTTCCAAGGTCCGCTTGAGGTCTTCGCTCCAGAAGAACTGGGCGTCCGCCAGGCGGGCCGTCAGCACCCTGGCGTTGCCCACCGCGATCAGAGCGCCGCCATCCGCCGCCTCGATATTGGCGACCGCGATGAAGTGAGGCGCGAGTTTCCCCGAGGCGTCGGCGACCGCGAAGTACCGCTGGTGGCTGCGCATGGTCGTGCGGATCACCTCGGGCGGGAGCGCGAGGAAGGCGGGATCCATGTCACCGAGAAGCGGGGTGGGCCACTCGACCATGCCCGCGACCTCGTCGAGCAAACCATCGTCCTCCACCAGGACGAGACCGCGCGAGGCGCACAGGTCCCGGGCGCCCTGGAGGATCCGCCGCTTGCGTTCGGCGACGTCGAGCACCACGAACCGGCTCTCCAACGACGCTTGGTAGTCGGCGAAGTCCCGCGCGCGGAACGGCTGGGCGGGGGCCATGAAGCGGTGGCCTTCGCTGAAGTCCGCGCTGTGAAGACCGTCGATGGTGAAGTTCACGACATGGCCGTCAAACAGGCACAGGATTCGATGCAACGGCCGCACCCAGCGAAAGGCACCCTCACCCCAGGTCATGGATTTGGGCCAGGGAAAGCCTCCGACAATGGCCGGGACGATCTCGGCGATCACCTCGCTGGTCGGCCGGCCAGGCCGAGAGAGGTTGGCGAACCATACCCCGTCGCAATCGGTAAGGTCCTCGCGACGCAGGCCCGTCGAGCGCAGGAATCCCGCCAAAGCGGCCTCGGGGGCGCTGACCTTGGGACCCTTCCGCTCTTCGGTCCGATCCGCCTGACGCGCCGGAAGGCCTTCGACGACGAGGGTCAAACGACGAGGGCCGGCGAAACCGGCGAGGCGCTCAAACGCCAGGTCAGCGCTGGCCAAGCGGTCGCCGGCCATGCGCTCGAGATCGCGCGCGGCGCCAGCTTGCATGCGCGCGGGAATTTCTTCGCTGAAGAGCTCGAGAAGAAGCTGCGGCATGGCCTCAGGCGTCCGCCTCTTCCAGCTTTACCCAAGCCTCGGCGCAGGCTCGGCACAGATCGCGAATCTTGCCGATATAGCTTTGCCGTTCGGCCACCGCGATCGCTCCACGGGCGTCGAGAAGATTGAACAGATGCGAGGCTTTCAGCACGTGGTCGAAGGCCGGCAGAACCAGAGGCTGGCCACGCCGCCCGACACTCGCCAGCAGCTTGGGAACCAGCGACTCCATGTCGTGGAACTGGCGGATGAGCATGTCGGTGTCGGCGGCCTCCTGCTCGAAGGCCGAGAACTGGCGTTCATTTTCGAGGAAGATGTCCCCGTAGGTTTTGAAATCGGGGCTCTGCGGATCGTTGAACGCGAGATCATAGACATTATCGACGCCCTGCACATAGAGCGCCAGCCGCTCCAGGCCGTAGGTGAGTTCGCCCGAAACGGGGAAGACGTCGAGGCCGCCAACCTGCTGAAAATAGGTGTACTGGCTGACCTCCATTCCGTCGCACCAAACCTCCCAGCCGAGACCCCAGGCGCCGACGGTGGGATTTTCCCAATCGTCCTCGACAAAACGAATGTCGTGCGCCTTCGGATCGATGCCGATCGCTTCGAGGGAGGCCAGATAGAGCGCCTGCATGTCTTCGGGGTTGGGCTTCAGGATCACCTGGTATTGATGAAACTGACGCAGGCGATTGGGATTGTCGCCATGACGGCCGTCCGAGGGCCGGCGCGAGGGCTGGACATAGGCCGCGCGCCAGGGCTTCGGACCCAGAGCCCGCAAGACTGTCGCAGGGTGGAGCGTGCCCGCGCCGACCTCGACATCGTAGGGCTGCAGGATGACGCAGCCCCGCGCGCTCCAGAACGCGTGGAGGGTCAGGATAATATCTTGGAATGACAAGGCTTTCGGCGCCGTCATTGTGGGTCGCGATCGTTCGAGGAAAGGAAACGGCGCGCGCGTTCGGCGCGCCCTGACCTTATGTCGAGCCGTCCCCCCCTTCAAGCCGCGCTTAGCCGCCCGTGGGCGAAGCGACGCCCGCCGACGCGCTGGCCGTGGGTAGGCTGACATCGGTGGGGATCAGAACCTTGTCGACCACCTGGATGAGGCCGCCATTGGAAGTGCGCACGTCGGCCTGAATGATGTCGGCGTTGTTGACCTTGGGCACCGGACCGCTGCCGTCGAGTTGGAGACTGCTATTTTCCACGCTCTGAACCGGCCCCTTGGCGCCTTTGAACTTGGACGTCGGCAGATCAAGGTGAACCAAGTGATAGGTCACGACCTTCTGCAGAATCTTGACGTTCTTGGGATCGAGAAGGGCCGCGAGCTCGGCGGGCGGCAACGCTTTGAACGCCGCGTCGGTGGGCGCGAAGAGCGTCAATCCGGACGTCGTCGCCAGCACTCCAGTGACGTTGGTGGCGTCCAGCGCCTTGGTCAGAATCGTGAAATCCGGTGACGCCTTCAGAGTCGTCGCCAGGTTACCGTTCGCGGTCAGATTGGGCGACAGCGCCATGGGTGACGCCGAAGGCGGTGGCGCGGGGGCGACCGCGGTTTGGGCCCGGACGGCGAGGGGCGACAGCGCGGCCAGAGCGGCCACGGAGAGCAGGCAGGAAAGGCGCATCAAAAATCCTCACAAAGCGTAGCCCCACGCGTCCGCTATTCTCCCCCTTGGGCGGAAGGATGGCGCCGTCGTTAGTTGCCGATCGGCTTGGTCTTTTTGCCAGCGTTGGACATCGGCTTGCCGTACTTCGTCCGGTTGGCCCGGGTGTCCGGAACCGGACCGTTGGTCACCATCCGGTTGTCGCCACCGGCCAGGGCGTTGGCTTGCCCGGGAGGGAGTTGGTCGGCCGGGATCGGGCCGCTTGACGTGTTCATGCCCGCTGTGGACGCCGATGGGGCGGCGGGCGGGGTCGCCATGTTTTGATCGGCGGGCATGGGCATGGTCTGGGCTGGCGCCATGGTCGGGTCGGGCGCGGCCTGCGCCAGGGAGAGCGTCGGAAGAGCCATCGCCAGAGCCGCGACGGCCCCGAGGGTGTGAAGCGTTTTCATTGTCGAGCCTTATCGTTGTTTGCCGGCGCGCATGGCGTCCGGACCGCAATCAATACGCGCGAGACGCCGCGAGGTTGCCTTCAGGCCTTGGTTTGACGATCGGCGTCAGGCTGGACGTCCGGGTGGGCCCCGGCGAAAGCCGGCAGCCCCACCGCTCGATCATCTATGGCGAGAAGCCGCGGATAGTCGGCGAGATCGATGTTAAATCGGCGGGCGGAATAGAGCTGCGGAATGAGCAGGCAATCGGCCAGGCTCGGCGCGTCACCGAAGGCGAAAGCGCCTCCGTGGCGGTGAACCAAGGTCTCCAGGGCGGTGAATCCCTCGCCGATCCAGCGGCCGATCCAGCCGTTAATCTGAGCCGGCGAGGCGGCGAAGTCGGTGCGCAGGGTGTTCAGCACCCGCAGATTGTTCAGCGGATGAATGTCGCAAGCGATGAGCCCCGCCATGCCGCGTACGATGGCGCGGCTGGCCGCGTCAGCCGGCAACAGCGGCGGATTCGGATAGGACTCTTCGAGCCATTCGAGGATCGCCAGGCTCTGGGTGAGCGTTCCGGCGCCGGTTTCGAGGGCGGGAACCAATCCCTGGGGCGCGATGGCGAGATAGTCGCCGGCGCGCTGATCGCCCAGCCGCAGATCATGCGGCGCTTGATCGAACGCCAGACCCTTCAACGCCAGAGCGATGCGGACGCGATAGGTCGCGGTCGATCGCCAATAGCCATGCAGGATGAGATCGTTCATGGGCCCTCCGACCCGGCCAGCACCGTCCGCCGCACCCACCAGTTCGGCGAAAGCGAAGCAAGCCGCTCCGCCAGCGCCTCGGCGGCGCTGGGATTTTCGCACAGCGCGAAACAGGTCGCTCCGGAGCCCGACATCCGCGCCAGCAAGGTTTCGGGCTGCGCCATGAGCGTGGCCAAGACCTCGCCGATTTGTGGGCGGAGCCTGACGGCCGGCGCCTCAAGGTCGTTGCGACATTCCCTGAGAAAGGCGACCGCGTCCTGGACACCCCTCAGCCGCAAGGACGCCGGCGCGTTCGCCCCCTCGGGCGAGGGCGAGAGATCGTAGGCCCGATAGACGTCCGCCGTGGGCGACGGGATGAGCGGATTGACCAGCACCACATCGAGATTCGGCAGTGGCGGCGGCGGTTCAAGCACCTCACCCCGGGCCCGCGCGAGCGCTGGTTTGGAGAACAGGCAGGCCAGGACATCGGAACCCAATGCGCGGGCGGTGGCCGCGACGACGTCGCCGTGGGGATCGGCGTCGGCCATGGCGCTGATCAATCTAAGCGCCGCCGCCGCGTCGGCCGATCCGCCACCGAGCCCAGAGGCGATCGGCAAGGTCTTGGTCAACCTCAACCGGAATGGCGATGGCCGGAAATCGAGGGCTGAAAGCAAACGGTCGCGGGCTCGCGCCACAAGGTTTTCGCCAGCGTCGTCCAGATCGCCTGCAAACGGGCCGTCCACCGAAAGCTCGAAGCGCTCGGCGGGACTGGCGACCAATTCGTCACCGATATCGGCGAAGGCCATCAGGCTCTGAATCGGATGGTAGCCGTCCGCGCCGCGCGCACCGACATGCAAAAACAGGTTGACCTTGGCCGGAGCGAATTGCGCGTCCACTTTCGAGAGTCAGGAGCCGCTGACCGGCATGTCCATGGGACCCAGACCGTTTCTGAGCTTGGCCTCGACCTCGGTCTTCAATTTGGCGTCGGGCACGAGCGTCAGTACGCGGCTCCATTGGAATCGCGCCTCGATGCGTCTTCCGACACGCCAATAGGCGTCGCCGAGATGATTGTTGACGTCCGCATCGCCGGCCTCAAGCGACACCGCCTGCTCGAGCTTTTCCACCGCCGTCGTATAGTCGCCGAGGCGATAGTAGGCCCAGCCGAGCGAATCGATCATCGCGCCGGACTGTGGATTGGTGTTGACCGCCTTCTGCACCATGGCCAGGGCCTCATGCAGTTTCTCGCCGCGGTCGATCCACGAATAGCCGAGGAAGTTGAGCAGTTCAGGCTCGTCTGGCTGCTGCTTCAGAGCCAGGGTGAGATCGCTCTCGGCCTGTGGCCAACGGTCGCTCTGCTGGAAGTCCACGGCGCGCATGTAGAGCAGGCGCCAGTCGGGCGTGTCGCCCTCTCTGGTGATCAGTCGATCGAGAATGTTCACCGAGTCTTCATAGCGTTCGTCGGCTCGCAGAAGGTCGGCGAGCGTGGTGGCCGCGTCCTTGCTCTCGGGTTCGGCGGCGAGGGCCGTTCGCGCCTCTTCGAGGGCGTCGTCCTTCCTGCCCTCGGCTTGGTATGACCAGGCGAGCTTGCCGCGTGCGGCGACGAAATCCGCGGAGCCGGCCTTGGGTGTGAGATAAGCTGCCCAAGCGCCGCTTTTGTCACCGATGTTCGAGAGGATATCGCCGACCAGCAGCCAGGCTGAGTCGCGGTCGGGATCGAGCCGTAGAGCCAGGCGCAGATAGGCGAGAGCGCCTTCGTTCTGTCTGCGGATGACGAGGACCGAAGCGACCGCGGTCAGCGCCTCCGAGGCGGTGGCGTTCAGCGTCGGCAGGGGCGGCGCATCGCGACGGCTCGCGGCTCGCGCCTTGTCGGCCAGCAATGTCGGGTCGCCTGGCATGCGACCCCGCGCCTGATCGTAGATCGCAACCGCGTCGGCCGTGCGGCCCCTGCGTTCCAGGAGCGCTCCCAGATCGATGCTGGCGACCGCGGCTGGATCGCCGCGTTCGATAAGCGAACGGTAGGCTGTTTCGGCCTCGTCGTATCGGTGAAGACGCTCGAAGATCAAACCCTGGTCAATGTTGGCGAAGAACGTCGCCACCGGATCGCCATCGATGACCGGCAGACCGATCGCCGCCTCATTGTCTCCGGCTTCGGCAGCGGCGAGCGGCGCCAGCAGAGCGGCGGCGGCGGCTTGCGGCGGCCCTACATCGGCGCCGGTCAGGATGGCGCGGGCCTTGCTCCCCTGCCCCAACGCCATCTCATCCACCGCGACGGTCAGTCCGGCCAGGTGGCGAATCCCGAGATCGTCGTCGGTCATGGGGGCAATGGACGCCGCCGCGTGAACATCTCCGGCGAGCAGCGCGGCCGTGAAGGTATGGCTGCGGAGCAGAGGCGTGTCGGCGTCGTCGGCCGCCCCCGCCGCGCGCGCGAAATAGTGCGCCGCCTCGCCGCCTTGTCCGTCGTTGATCGCCGACTGGCCGGCGAGAAACAGGCCGTAGGCGGATTGGCCGGAGACGGCCGGCGGAATGCTCGACTCGGCGAGCGGCGGCGGCGGCCCGGAGGTGGCGCAGGCGGCCAGAGCAAACGCGGGCAGGAGCGGCGTTAGGCGAAATATCGAGCGCATGGGTGGATTTAACATGGCCCTTCGATTGTGGCGTGGGCGCGGCGGGTCACATGTTGGGATAGTTGGGTCCTCCGCCGCCCTCCGGCGTCGTCCAGACGATGTTCTGCGACGGATCCTTGATGTCGCAGGTTTTGCAGTGGACGCAGTTTTGGGCGTTGATCTGGAACCTGGGGTTGGCGCCGGCCTCGTCGTACAGCACCTCGTAAACCCCCGCGGGACAATAGAGCCGGGCGGGCTCGCCGTAGAGCGGCAGATTGACGCCGATCGGCACGTTATCGTCCTTGAGGGTCAAGTTCGTCGGCTGATCTTCCTCGTGGTTAGTGGCCGAGAGAAATACGCTGGAGAGCTTGTCGAAGCTCAGAACGCCATCGGGCTTGGGATAGACGATCGGCTTGAAATCCTTGGCCAGGCCCGTGGACTGGGCGTCGGTCTTGCTGTGCGGGAGCGTGCCGAAAAAGGAAAAGCCGCCGAACAGATTGGTGACGTTGAGATCGAAAACGATCACGGCGCTGCCGAGCCAGGTGCCGAGGCGTGACCACAGGGGCTTGGCGTTGCGGACCAGCCGAAGCTCCTTGCGAACCCACGAGGAATCATAGGCCGACTGATATTCAGCCAGGGTGTCGGCGGCGCGGCCGGACTTGATCGCGGCGAAGGCCGCTTCGGCGGCGAGCATGCCGGTCTTCATGGCGTTGTGGCTGCCCTTGATCCTGGGCAGGTTCACGAAACCGGCGGCGCAGCCAATCAGGGCGCCGCCCGGGAAAGCCAGGGCGGGGACCGATTGGAATCCACCCTCGGTGATGGCGCGCGCGCCATAGGCGATGCGCCGGCCGCCATCCAGATAACGCCGGATAGCCGGATGGTGCTTCACGCGCTGAAACTCATCGAACGGCGAGATCCACGGATTGGCGTAGTTGAGGTGAACGACAAAGCCGATGGCGACGTAGCGGTCGCCGAAGTGATACATGAAGCTGCCGCCGCCAGTCTTTGAATCCAAAGGCCAACCGACCGTATGTTGAACGAGGCCGGGGAAGAATTTCTCCTCCGGCACCTGCCAAAGTTCCTTGAGGCCGATGCCGTACTTTTGCGGCTCATGTCCCTCGCACAGGTTGAATTTCGCCTGCAGTTGCTTGGCAAGCGAGCCGCGCGCGCCCTCGGCGATCAGAGTGTATTTCGCGTGCAGTTCGAGGCCGGGCTGATAGTCGGGCTTTTCGGCCCCGTCTTTGCCCCGGCCGAATACGCCGGCGACAACGCCCTTCACCGCGCCGCCGCCGTCATAGACCACCTCCGAGGCGGCCATGCCCGGGTAGACCTCCACGCCGAGGGCTTCTGCCTCGACGGCCAGCCAACGGCAGAGATTGGCCAGCGAAGCGATGTAGCAACCATGGTTGTGCATGAAGCCGGGCATCGGCCACATCGGCACGCCGAACGATCCCTGGGGACCCAGGGCCAGGAACCGGTCCTCGCTGACCGGGGTCTCCAGCGGCGCGCCCTTGGCCTTCCAGTCGGGGATGAGTTCGGTGAGCGCCTTGGGGTCGATCACCGCGCCGGAAAGGATATGGGCGCCAACCTCGGAGCCTTTCTCGACCACCGCGACGGTGATCTCGGCGCCGGCGGCCTGGGCCAACTGCTTCAGGCGTATGGCCGCCGACAGTCCCGCCGGCCCCGCGCCGACGATGACCACGTCGAATTCCATCGCTTCGCGCGTGTGCGCCGCCTCTTCGCTCATCGATCCTGGCCTTTGTCGCTATCGCGCCCGACCTTAATCGAAGCCAAGGGCGATACGGTCAAGAATAAACGCCGTGCCCGCGCCGCGCTCCCACCGGCGAGGATGGCGGTGTAGGGTGGCGCCCATGGTCCTTGAACGCCGTCTCGCCGAGAGCCTGCTGTCCTTTTGGGCGGGCGCCGGAGTCGACAGCCTCTATCTGGATGAGCCGGCCGATCGCATGGCCGAGGCGCGAGCGGTTCGCCCGGCGCCGCAAGGCGCGGCGATGGTTCGAGACGCGCCGGCGCCGGTTAACAACACCGGCGACGGTCGCGCCCTGGCCTGGGCGGCGTCCGACCTCGACGCCCTGGCCGCCGCCATCGCCGAATTCGACGGCTGCGCACTCAAGCAGCAAGGCGCGCGGCAGGCGGTGTGCTGGCGCGGCGCGCCCGACGCGCCGGTCATGATCGTCGGCGAAGCGCCGGGGGCCGAGGAAGACGCCCAGGGCGCACCGTTCGTCGGCCGGGCGGGGAAATTGCTCGACAAGATGCTCGCCGCCGCCGGCCTTGAGGGCCGCGTCCTGATCACCAACACCGTCTTCTGGCGCCCGCCCGGCAATCGCACGCCCAGCCCCGAGGAGCAGTTGGCCTGCGCGCCCTTCGTCGAGCGCGCGATCGACATCGTGCGGCCCAAGCTGCTGCTCTTCGTCGGCGGCGCGGCGGCCAAAGCGATGCTCGACCGCGACGAGGGCATCCTCGCCCTTCGCGGTCGCTGGTTTGAGTGGCAGGCGCGACATACCGAACTGGAGATCCCTGCCATGCCCACCCTGCATCCGGCATTCTTGCTGCGTCAGCCGGCGGCCAAGAAAAAGGCCTGGAGCGACCTCCTCACCCTGGTCGAACGCCTAGATCGTGGCGAACGGCCGGACTGAAAGCATCTGGGGTCGAGCATGACGAAAGATGGGCGCCCGTCACGGATCAATGACATCCGCTATTTCCATGGCGACGTTCATAGCTATCTCGAAGGTCATCACGAAGAGGTCGCCTTTGGTCGCCGCCTGGCTTGGTTCCTGAACGGAGAAGGGCTCAGCCTTGGCACGTACCCCGCGCTCTATATTTTCTTCACGCAGTCAATTGAGCCGGGCGCGACAAAGGTGACTGACTATGGCGGCGATTGGTGGCAACGCTACACACACTTCGGCGTCACGGCAGATTTCCCAAACACCCCAGAATCCGGAAAGCAGATAAAGCGGGGAACCATTGCAGCCCTCACCGCGGTACGGCCCGAGAACAAACAGACAATTGAGAACGCCGCAAAAATTGTCCAGGTACACAAGGATAAACTGCGGTTTCTATTGAAAACGCGCTCAACAAAACGATTCCGGACCGAAATATCGTTCAATATTGCGGCGGGGCGTGAACCGTCTTCGCTGTTTGTTTCCTTGACCGATTTGTCAAGCGGCGACTTTCTCGAAGCCGCGCCAATCCCACTGCGCTTCTATTTCGATGCATTCGATTTGACGGGATCGATCAAGATCACCGCCTCTACAGCGACTCTGGCTCCGAACCATTCGGTGGGGGCCAAATTGGCATCCTTGCACCACGGTGGGCCACTCGTGAGAGCGATCTCAGAATTTAGCCTAAGTGAGCGGCCCGTGATGTCTCAGTTGATTTCCCGACGGGGGTGAAACCGTTCGGTTCGTGGCCATGCCCCAAGAAAAAATCTGAATCCCCACTTTCTCGGGGAAGAGTGGATAGTGGGTTTCAATGCCTTCTTCACCACCACGGTTCTTGTTTTGTTCCCCGCTTGTGAATAGCATGGGCGGATGTCTCAACCCGCAAACGTCGCCCGCGGTCGCGGGGCCAAATCCAACGCCAGCGGACGTTTCGAAGCGCTGGCGCGCGAAGCCTTCGATGACGGATGGGAAGACGCCGACGCGGCCGCGCCGCCCCTGCGCACCACCCTGACGCCGGAACGCGCGCGGACGATCATCGCCCGCAACGACAGTCCCGATGTCGGCTTCGACCGCTCGATCAATCCTTACCGGGGGTGCGAGCATGGCTGCATCTATTGCTACGCCCGGCCCGCCCACGCCTACATGGGCCTCTCCCCCGGCCTCGATTTCGAAAGCAAGCTGTTCTTCAAGGCCGACGCCGGCCAGGTGCTGACGCGCGAACTTGCCAAGCCCTCATACAAGCTCGGCGTCATTCATATCGGCGGCAACACCGATCCCTATCAGCCGAGCGAACGGGGCCTCGGCGTTACGCGGCAGGTGCTGGAGGTGCTCGAGCGCGCCTCTCATCCGTTCTCCATCATCACCAAGTCGGCGCTGATCGCGCGCGACGCGGACATCCTTGGCCGGATGGGCCGCCGGGGGCTGGCCCGCGTCGCCATCTCGGTCACCACCCTCGATCGCAAGCTGGCGCGGATCATGGAGCCAAGGGCGGCGACGCCAGAGCGCAGGCTCGCGGCCATGGCCGTCCTGACGGCGGCGGGCGCGCCGGTGAGTGTGATGTTCGCGCCGGTGATCCCGGGCCTCAACGATCCTGAGCTCGAGGCGGTGCTGGAACGCGCCGCCGGCGCCGGCGCGACGGGCGCGGGCTATGTGGTGCTGCGCCTGCCGCGCGAGATCAAGGACCTCTTCCGCGAATGGTTGGAAGCTCAGGTTCCGGACCGCGCGCGGCGGGTGATGTCGCTGATCCGCCAGATGCGCGGCGGCCGCGACTATGACGCGGAATGGAGCAAGCGGATGAAAGGCGAGGGCCCGATCGCCGAATTGCTCGGCAAGCGCTTCGCCATCGCCAAGCGCCGCTTCGGATTGGAAC
>DATCEL010000126.1:0-2431 GCA_036510115.1 Caulobacteraceae bacterium | reverse complement strand
TCGGCGGCCCAGGGATTGCCCGAGAGGCGGGCGAGCGCTGAGTCCATACTGGCCGCCGCGCCGAACGTCGTGGTCCACTATTGGGGCGGCGACGCGCGCCTGATCGCCGATCTCGAACGGCGTGGCGTCCGTGTGCTGACGATTGACGACGCGACAGATTTCCCGGGCGTGCGCGCCAATATCCGCCGCGTCGCCGCCGGTCTCGGCGTTCCAACCGCAGGCGAGCGCCTGATCGCGCGCATGGACGCCGAACTCGCCGCCGCGGCCGGCGCCGGGCAGGGGCGCGGGATCTATTACATCACCTCCGGCGGCGACACCCAGGGGCCCGGCACCCTGGTCGACGCCATGATCCGCGCCGCCGGCTTCACCAATCTGGCGACACGGCCGGGCTACGGCGTCATCTCTCTCGAACGCCTGCTGCTAAAGCCGCCGTCCCTCGTCGTCCTCGGCTTCTTCGATGACGACATGGCTGTTTCCGAGCGCTGGAGCGTCGGCCGTGAGGCGGCTCTACACCGCCTGATCGCCGAACGGGCTAGTGTGTCCCTTCCGGGGGCGATCCTCGGCTGCCCAGCCTGGTTTGTCGCCGACGGCGCTCGCGATCTCGCCGTCTGGGCCAGAAGTCACCGCACGGCGGCGCGCTAGGAGTGCGCCTCTTGGCCTTCCTCGCCGTCGCCCTGGCCGCCAGTTTGGCGCTGGCCACGGGGTTTGGCGAGACGCCGCTCGCCGCCGCCCAGTACGCCCAGGCCCTCGCCCACCCCGCCTCGGCGCCGGGCGAAATCCTCTGGCGCCTGCGCCTGCCCAGAGCCGTGGCGGCGGCGGTTGTCGGCGGCGAACTCGGCCTCGCCGGCGCAGTCATGCAGGGCCTCTTGCGCAATCCCCTAGCCGATCCCGGCGTGCTGGGCGTCTCCGCCTTCGCCGCCTTGGGCGCGGCGGCGGTAATCGCTCTCGGCCTAGCCGGAGCGCCAGGCGCGGTGGAGCTGGCGGCCATGGCCGGGGCGCTCGGAGCGGGCGCCATCGTCGCCATCCTCGCCGCCCGTCTGCGCGAGCCGGAGACCCTGATCCTCTTCGGCGTGGCGCTGTCGGCCCTGGGCGGAGCGGCGACGGCGCTGGTGTTCAATCTGTCGCCCTCGCCGATCACCACCAGCGAGGTGATGAACTGGCTGCTCGGCTCGACCGCCGGCCGCGACTGGGGCGATATCGCCGCCGCCGCCATCCCGACGGTCATCGGCGCTGGCCTGTGCGCCTACGCTGCGAGCGGCCTGTCGATGCTGAGCCTGGGCGAAGAGACCGCCGCTCTTTCGGGCTTGCCGATGGCGAGACTCAGGGCCGCCGCCGTCGCCGGCGCGGCCCTCCTGACCGGCGCGGCGGTAGCGATGGCCGGGGTGATCGGCTTCGTCGGCCTGGCCGCGCCACACCTGGTGCGCGGCTCCGTTTCCGACGATCCGGCGAAGACTCTCGCGCCGTCGGCCGTGGTTGGTGCGATCCTGCTCGTTCTCGCCGACCTCGCCGCGCGGATGATCCCGACCAGCGAGGAACTGAAGCTCGGCGTCGTCACCGCCCTTCTTGGCGCTCCCCTCTTCGCCCTGCTGGCGTGGCGCGCGGCCAGGAGTTGGCGGCGGTGACGCCAGCGCTCCAACTGGCAGCCGTCAGCGTCACCCTCGGCGGGCGGCCGGTGTTGCGCGAGGCAAGCCTCACCGTGGCCCCAGGCGAGATCGTCGGCGTCGTCGGAGCCAACGGGGCCGGCAAGACGACCCTGCTGCGCGCGGCCCTCGGCCTGGCCACCCTATCCGCGGGGGAGGCGCGGCTCGGCGGCCAGCCGGTGAGCGCGCTTTCAGATGCGGAGCGCGCCGGTCTCGCCGGCTATCTACCGCAGGAACGGCGGGTGGCCTGGAACATGCCGGCCTGGCGGATCGCGGCCCTCGGCGCCCCCCACAGGCCGCCAGCGCAGGCCCATCGGCTAGCCCTGGCCGCCCTGGTCGATGTCGGCGTCGGTGATCTGGCGGCACGCGGGGCGCGCGACATGTCCGGCGGCGAGCGCGCCAAGGTGCTGATCGCCCGCCTGCTGGTTACCGGCGCCCCGCTGCTGATCGCCGACGAGCCGGCCGCCGGCCTCGACCCGCACGCCGCCCTGCAGGTCATGGAGGTGCTGGAGGTGAGGGCGCGGGCGGGAGCGGCGGTCCTCGTCACCCTGCACGACCTGACCCTGGCGGCGCGGGTCTGTGACCGACTGGCGGTGATGAGCGAGGGGAAGATCATCTCGCTGGCCGCCCCGCGCGTGGCGCTCGCGCCCGAGACTCTGGCTGAGGCCTTCGCCCTTGAAGGCGAGATCCTCGACACCCCCGCCGGCCGCGTCCTCGCCGCCCGACGAGCCAATCACGGATTGCCGTAGGCGCCGCGGCGGAGGTCGTTCTCCAGAGTCAGGGGAGCCGAG
>DATCEL010000125.1:0-13404 GCA_036510115.1 Caulobacteraceae bacterium | reverse complement strand
AAGCTGCCGGGCCGCTATCGTCTCGACTCTGCCGTCCGCGGCGCGATCAAGGTCGCTCCTGGCGTGGCGGCGTTGGAGGATGTGTAGGCGCCCGCCGCTTGCCTTTTCGGGCCTTGGCCCTTATGTGGCCGGCCAATCTCGCACGCGAAACGTTCGGTAAAGCTCGGGTCAATCCCCGCGCCGCGCCGTTCCGGTCTCCCCAAGGGAGGAAAGTTTCGCGGAGGCTAACCGGAAGAAGGACCGATACGTTCATGGCACTGCCCGATTACACCATGCGCCAACTGCTTGCGGTTGGCGCGCACTTCGGCCACCAGACTCACCGCTGGAACCCGAAGATGGAGCGCTACATCTTCGGCGCCCGCTCCAATATTCACATCATCGACCTTTCCCAGACCATGCCCCTGCTCCATCAGGCGCTGGTCAAGGCGCGCGAAGTCGCCGCTTCGGGCGGACGGGTGTTGTTCGTTGGCACCAAGCGCCAGGCTTCTGTTCCCGTGGCCGCTTCGGCCAAGCGATGCGCCCAGTACTACGTCAACCACCGTTGGCTCGGCGGCACGCTCACCAATTGGCGAACCATTTCGGCCTCGATCGCGCGGCTTCGCGAACTGGAAGCCGTGCTCGACGGGGGCGATGCCGGCGGTCGGCCGAAGAAGGAGTTGCTGCAGCTCACTCGCGAGCGCGAAAAACTTGAGTTGTCGCTCGGCGGCATCAAGGACATGGGCGGTATCCCGGATCTGATGTTCGTGATCGACACCAACAAGGAAGGGATCGCCATCCAGGAGGCGCGCAAGCTGAACATTCCGGTGATCGCCATTCTCGACACCAATTGCGATCCGCAAGGCATCACCTATCCGGTGCCAGGAAATGACGACGCTGCCCGCGCTCTGCAGTTCTACTGCGACCTGATGGCCGATGCGATCCTCGATGGCCTGACCGAAGGTCAGGCGGCTATGGGCGTCGATATCGGCGCGGCCGAAAATCCCATCGAGCCGGCCCTCGCCAAGTCTGAACCCGAGGCGGAAGTGGTCGCGCCGGAGCCCGAACTCGAGGCCGCATTCGCGCCGAAGGACGAGCCGGCCGCCGAGTCGCCAGCCGAGGCGCCGGAAGCCGAAGCGCCGCCTAAGGCGCCGAAAGCGAAGGCGAAAGCGACGGCCAAGGTGTCGAAGGTGGCGGTTTCGGCTGAGCCTCCGGAGGAGGAGGCGCCGGCGCAAGCAGCGGAAGCGCAAGCGACGGCTGAAGCGCCGGCCGCGGAAGAACCGGTCGAAGCCGCCACTGAAGCCTGATCTTGGCGCCATGGCGCCAAAGTCGGTGGTCCGCCTCCGTCGCGCGGACGCAGCGCAAACAGTACTGAAGCACAGGAGACGTTCATGGCCGAGATAACCGCCGCCTTGGTGAAGGCGCTGCGCGAACAGTCCGGTGTTGGCATGATGGACTGCAAACGCGCTCTGCAGGAAACCAACGGTGAGATGGAAGCCGCCGTCGACTGGCTGCGCGCCAAGGGACTGGCAAAGGCGGCCAAAAAGGCCGACCGCGTCGCCGCCGAGGGTCTCGTCGCCTTGGCTACCCGCAACGATGGGGCAGGCATGACCGCCGCGCTCATCGAGCTCAACGCCGAGACCGACTTTGTGGCCCGGAACGAGGCTTTCCAGACTCTGGCGAGAAAAATAGCCGCCGCCGCGCTGGACGTCGGTGGAGGCGTGGAGGCGTTGCGAGCCGCCTCGCTCGGCGATGGCCGGAGCGTCGCTGAGGCCGTGACCCACCTCGTCGCCACGATCGGCGAAAACATGGTCCTGCGCCGCTCCGCACGCTTCCAAGTGAAGTCCGGAGCGGTGGGCGCTTATGTCCACGGCGCCGTCTCTGGCGCTCCCGACCTTGGCCGCATCGGGGTGATCGTGGCTGTCGAAGGGACCGGCGATCAGTCACAGCTGAAAGACCTGGGCCGCAATGTCGCTCTGCACGTGGCCGCGTCCTCGCCGCTGTCCCTTTCCGTCGAGGATCTCGATCCGGTGGCGGTCGAGCGCGAGAAGGCCATTTTCACCGAACAGGCGCTCGCCTCGGGCAAGCCTCCGCAGGTGGCCGAGAAAATGGTCGAAGGCCGCATCCGCAAATTCTACGAAGAGGCGGTGCTCCTCAAGCAGGCCTATGTGCGCAATCCGGACGAGACTATCGAGCAGTTGGTCGCCGCCGCGGCGAAGGAGTCTGGCGCGGCCGCGCATCTGAAGGGCTTTGTGCGCCTGGCGCTCGGCGCGGGGATCGAGAAGGAGAGCGGCGATTTCGCCGGCGAGGTCGCGGCCCTGACCGGGGCCTGAGCGCTTCCTTTGCGCGCGCCGCCGGCCTATGCCTTGCGTCCGCCGCGTCTCAAATCATTGCGCGCCTTGAGTCGGCTTGAGGAGCCTCCGCACGCCATGGAAAGTCGCCCTTACCGCCGCATTCTGCTGAAAGTCTCAGGCGAGGTGCTGATGGGCGACGCCCCGTTTGGCATCGACATTTCGACGCTGGACGCGGTCGCGGAAGACGTCGCCTCGGTGGTCGCGGAAGGCGTTGAGCTTTGCCTGGTGATCGGTGGCGGCAACATCTTCCGTGGGGTCTCCATGGCCGGACGGGGCATGGAGCGCGCGAGCGCGGACTACATGGGCATGTTGGCCACGGTCATGAACGCGCTGGCGCTGCAGAGCGCCCTCGAAAAGGCTGGCGTCAACACCCGAGTCCAGTCGGCGATTCCCATGGATGCCGTATGCGAACCCTATATCCGCCGCCGCGCCCTCCGCCACCTCGAGAAGGGCAGGGTGGTGATCTTCGCCGCCGGTCTTGGAGCGCCATTTTTCACCACCGACACACCGGCGGCGCTGCGCGCCGCCGAAATGGGTTGCGATGCGTTGTTGAAAGGCACCAGCGTCGATGGCGTCTATACGGCCGACCCAAAGACCGATCCGAGCGCCGAGCGCTACGAACGGCTCAGCTACCATGAGGTCTTGTCGCGCAATCTGCGCGTCATGGACGCCTCGGCGATCTCGTTGATGCGCGACAACGACATCCCGATCGTGGTGTTCTCCATTCGTGAGCGCGGCAATCTGCTCCGGGTGGTAAGGGGCGAGGGCGTGCACACGACCATAACGGCGCCGCGCGAAGCGGCCTAAAGAGGCTTCAGCAAATGGCGACTACCGACAAACCGGATCTCGCAAAATATCGGTCCCGAATGGACAAGGCCGTCGCCGCCCTCAAGGAGGAGTTCGGTACGCTCCGCACGGGCCGCGCGTCGTCGAGCCTACTCGACCAAGTTCACATTGAAGCCTACGGCTCGCGCATGCCGATCAGCCAGGTGGGCGCGGTTTCAGTGCCCGAGCCGCGATCCATCAGCGTGAGCGTGTGGGACAAGGCTCTCGTGGTGTCGGTGGAAAAGGCGATCCGCAATTCCGGCCTTGGCCTCAACCCCGTCGTGGAAGGTCAAAACCTTCGCATTCCCATCCCACCGCTCTCGGAGGAGCGTCGGCGCGATCTGGTCAAGCTGGCTGGCAAATATGCCGAGCAGCAGCGTGTGGGCGTCCGCAACGTCAGACGTGAAGCGATGGATGACCTTAAGAAGGCGGAGAAGGACTCGGTGATAAGCCAGGACGAACACCGGCATCTGGAACACGAGGTTCAGAAGCTCACCGATGAGGCGATCAAGCGCGTGGACGAAAGCTTGAAAAGCAAAGAACATGAGATCATGCAGGTTTAGCCTCCTGGCGCGCGGCCGCGGAACGAAGGAACAGCCATGTCGCCCGTGAACGGCGTGCAGGAACGAGTCGATTCAAGCGAGCGGCTGCACGTAGCGATCATCATGGACGGCAACGGCCGCTGGGCGCGCCAGCGCGGCCTGCCGCGCACGCTGGGCCATCGGGCCGGCGTGGCCGCTCTGCGCAGGACCGTGGAAGGCGCTGTCGATCTCGGTGTCGGACGTCTGACTGTGTTCGGCTTTTCGACCGAGAACTGGAGCCGGCCGCGACACGAAGTTTCAGAGTTGATGAGCCTTCTGAAAGCCTATTTCGAAAGCGATCTCGCCCGGCTCGAGCGGGAAGGCGTCAACGTCCGGATCGTCGGCCGGCGCACCGGTCTGCAGCCTGACATCCTCGATATTGTCGAGCGCGCCGAGGCCCGTACGGCAACCAACAACCGCTTCCACCTGCAGGTCGCTTTCAACTACGGCGGCAGGGCTGACATCGTCGACGCGGCACGAAAGTTCGCTCAGGCGGTGCTCGACGGGCGCGCCAACCCACAGGACCTGGACGAGGCCGCATTCGAGGGCCGCCTGTCGACGGCGGGGGTTTCCGCGCCTGACCTCATCGTGCGCACGAGTGGCGAGCAACGCATCTCCAACTTCCTGTTGTGGGAGTGCGCCTATGCCGAACTCGTCTTCCAAGATGTCTATTGGCCGGACTATGGCCCCCAGCACCTGAAGGCCGCCATCGCGGAGTATCAATCCCGGGAGCGACGGTACGGCCGGGTCGCCATCGATGACGTCCTTGCCACGGGATAGAAGTTTCGACTGGAGCAATCTCGGGATTAGGGTGGTCTCGGGCCTCGTCCTGGCGGCGGCGGCGGTCTGGGCGGTTTGGGCTTTCGATGGTCCGGGAGTCTGGAGGCGCGTTCCTTTTCTCGTCCTGGTCACCGGGGCCGGGGCGCTGCTTTCGGTCGAGTGGGCGAGCATGGCGGCGCCCAAGAAAGCCTGGCGGGTCGGCGCCGCCACGGCCGCGGCGGTCGTCACGGTCACCCTGCTGTCGTTCCTCGGCTTCTACTGGGAGGCTTGGGTCTGCGTCGCGCTGGCCGCCGCCGCCTCGGCGGCCTTGGCCGCGCGTTCCGGCGCGAGGATTGTCGATGCGGCCTATGGGGTTCTCTACATAGCGCCGGCCGGTATCGTGATCGTCTGGTTGAGGGAATCGCTCCAGGGATTCGGCTGGACGCTGATGCTGTTCGCCACCACCTGGGCGGCCGACATTGGCGCATTTGTCGTCGGCAATGTGGTGAAGGGCCCCAAACTTTGGCCGCGTTTCTCGCCGAACAAGACGTGGTCGGGATTTGTTGGCGGCCTCGCCGCCGCCGCCGGAGCATCGGTCGGCGTGGCGGCGGCGTTCATGCACCTGTCATTGACTGGCGCGGCGCTGATCGGACTGGCCGGAGGGTTGGCGACCATGGCGGGCGATTTGTGGGAATCAATGCTCAAGCGTCGCTTTGGCGTGAAGGACTCCGGTGATCTGATTCCAGGCCACGGCGGCCTTCTGGACCGCGTCGACGGCCTGATGTTTGCTGTCATGGTCTTTGCCGCGGCCAGGCTGGTGGTCCAAGTCGGCTGGGCGCACTGATGGCCCCGCGCACGGCGGTCATTCTCGGATCGACTGGCTCGGTGGGCGTCTCGACCCTCGATTTTCTGGCGCGCGCGGACGCGGAAGTGGAAATCCTGGCGCTTACCGCTGGCCGGAACGTGGCCGCGCTCGCCGAACAGGCGCTTCGCTGGCGACCGAGAATGGCGGTCATCGAGGACGAAAGCCGACTGGGTGAATTGACGGCGCTCCTCGACGGATCGGGGGTGGCTGTCGCGGCGGGGGCCTCGGCGATCATGGAGGTCGCCGGACAGGGCGCCGACTGGGTGATGTCGGCCATCGTCGGCGCCGCCGGCCTCGCCCCCACCCTGGCGGCCGCGAGGGCGGGATCGACCATAGGCCTGGCGAACAAGGAGAGTCTGGTTTGCGCCGGCCCCGCTTTGCTGGCCATCGCCCGCGGGGCGGGAGGCATGATCGTGCCGGTGGATTCCGAACATTCGGCGATCTTTCAGGTGTTCGAACGCGCCAACGCCACGGTCGTGAAAAGACTCATTCTGACCGCCTCGGGCGGACCGTTCCGCTGTTGGAGCGTGGACGCCATGCGCCTGGCCACTCGCGAACAGGCGGTGGCGCACCCAAACTGGAACATGGGCGCCAAAATCTCGATCGATTCGGCGACGATGATGAACAAGGGGTTGGAGACGATCGAAGCGGCCTATTTGTTCGACATGCCCGCGGACAAGGTCGATGTGGTCATTCACCCTCAGTCTGTGGTCCACAGCTTGGTGGAGTACGCCGACGGCTCGACCTTGGCTCAGCTCGGGCCGCCCGACATGCGCGCGCCGATCGCCTGCGCCTGGGCTTGGCCGCAACGCATGGCCTGGGATGCGCCAAGTCTCGACCTTGCCGCCATCGGCTCTCTGACCTTCGAAGCGCCCGACGAGATTCGGTTTCCAGCGCTGGCCATAGCCCGGCAAGCTCTGCTGACCGGCGGTGGGGCGCCCGCCGCGATGAACGCCGCCAACGAGGTGGCGGTAAGCGCGTTCCTGGAGGGAGGGATCGGCTTTCTCGACATAGCGCTCATCGTCGAAGAAACCTTGGCTCAAATGAACGGGGCCGGCGACCTGGACGCCTGCGCCAACGACGACGCGGTTGAATGGGCTCAGATGATCGACTGCGCGGCTCGTCGCGTGGCCGCCCAAGTCCGGTCGCGTTTCTAGCGCATGCGGGGGGTTCGGGAGGAGAGCGGCGCGAAATGACGGCCTTTCTGCAGAGCACATTCCTGCTGGTCGTGCCGTTGCTGGTGGTGATCACGCTCATCGTAACGGTGCATGAGCTGGGTCATTTTCTGGCGGGGCGGGCGTTCGGCGTCGCCATAGAGCGTTTCTCGATCGGGTTTGGCCGCGCGCTTGTGTCCTGGCGCGATCGCGCCGGCGTTGAGTGGCGAATCGCCTGGGCGCCGCTCGGCGGCTATGTGCGCTTTGCGCTCGACGAGAACGTGGCGAGCGTTCCCGACTTCGAAGACCTTGAAGCCATGCGCGCGCGCATCGTGGCTCGGGAGGGACGCGGAGCGGAGAACAAGTACCTGCCTTTCAAACCACTCTGGCAGCGCGCGATCATTTCGATAGCGGGGCCGGCGGCGAATTTCGTTTTGGCGGTGGCGCTGTTCTCGCTGTTGTTCTCCACGGTCGGACAGAGCGTGAGCCCGTTCAAGGTTGGCGCGGTGGTGGCCGGGAGCCCTGCGGCGCGGGCCGGTTTCCAGCCGGGAGACCGGATCCTGGCCGCCAATGGTCAGGCGCTGCCAGGCTATTTCGATCTGAAATCATACCTTGCCTACCGCTACGACGTCGCCATGGACTTCCAGGTCCAGCGCGGAGGCCAGGTTCTGCATCTCTTCGCCACGCCGGGACCGGTCAGCTCGCCCAGCGGTTTCGGCTGGAACCAGACCGAAGGCATCCTCGGCGTCGCGATTGCCCGCGATGGTCCGTGGGGATTCAAGCGACTGGGACCGATCTCGGCGGTTGTCCAGGGGACCGCGCAGACCTGGGATGTGCTCACCACGACCACGTTCCAGCTCGGCCGACTGGTTACTGGCAAGGCGGGGTTGGACCAGCTTCACGGCGTCATCGGCATGGCGCGGGTTTCGGGCGCGATCACCAAAAGGGCGATCGACGAAGCCCCCCACGACCCCGGCGACCAGATTCTGGGTGTGGTGGTGACCCTCGTCAGCTTCACCGCCCTGCTTTCCGTGGGCATCGGCATCATGAACCTCCTGCCGCTGCCGATCTTGGACGGCGGACACCTGGTTTTCTATGCCTATGAGTGGCTCGCGCGACGCCCGCTCGGCGCACGCTTTCAGGCCGCGAGCTATCGCGTGGGGCTTGCTTTGTTGGTCGGATTGATGTTGTTCGCCAACCTCCACGACCTTCCGCTCACGCGGGTGTTTCACTTCTTCGGCAGCTTGTTTTCTTGAGGCGATCCACCTTTATGGCTGAACCGTCGAGCCACACCCGCGCGCGAAGGGCCGCGCTCGTCTCTGGTATTGCCGTCCTGCTGGCGGGGGTCGCCGTCATCGCGCCGCCGCCCGCATCGGCCCAGATTCAACAACAATCGGTAAGCCTTACGGGCATTCAGGTCCAAGGAAACGAGCGGATCGATTCGGAAACGATCCTCTCTTACCTCCCGCTCAGCGTGGGCGACACGATCGACCCGCAGAAGCTCGACACCGCTCTCAAGGCTCTGTTTAAAACCGACCTGTTCTCCGACGTGAAACTCGACATGGACGGTTCGACCCTGGTCGTCCGAGTGGTCGAAAATCCGGTGATCAATCAGGTGCTGTTCGAGGGCAACTCGAACCTCAAGACCGACAAGCTTCAGGACGAGATTCAGATCCGCCCGCGCGGAGTGTTCACCCGCGCCAAGGTCGAGGACGATGTCGGCCGGATCGTGGAGCTTTATCGTCGCTCCGGTCGCATTTCGGCGACCGTCACCCCAAAGATCGTCGAGCTGCCGCAGCGGCGCGTCGACCTGATCTTCGAGATCCACGAAGGTCCGAAAAGCGGCATCCTGCGGGTGAATTTCCTCGGCAACAACCAGTTCTCCGCCACCGACCTGCGCGGTGTGGTCGTCACCAAGGAAAGCGCTTGGTACCGCTTCTTTTCGACCAATGACAACTACGACCCGGACCGCATAGAATATGACCGCGAGCAATTGCGGAAATACTATCGTAACCGCGGTTTCTACGATTTTCGCGTGATCTCGTCGGTTGCCGAACTGGCCCCTGACAAGAATGGCTTTGCTGTCACCTATGCACTGGACGAGGGCGCGCGTTACCGATTCGGCGCCATTACGGTCAAGACGGACCTGAAGAAGCTCAACCCAGATATCCTGAGACTCTTGCTGCCGATCCGGCCTGGTCAGCTCTATGAAGATCAGAAGATCGAAAACTCGACCGATGACCTAACCTTCGCCGCGGGCGCCGCGGGCTTTGCATTTGTCGATGTCCATCCGACTTACAAACCCGACCCGGCAAAACATACCGTGGATGTCGAATTCGACATCAAGGAAGGCCCCCGCGTCTACATCGGTCGTATCGACGTCGTCGGCAACACCGCGACGCTGGACCGGGTCATCCGCCGCCGCCTGTTGGTGTCGGAAGGCGACGCATACAACCGGGCTCTGGTCGATCGATCCAAGGCGAACGTAAGGGCGCTGGGCTTCTTCAAGGACGTCGATATCACCAACGTTCCGGCTTCCGACCCCGACCGCACGAACCTTCAAGTCAAGGTCACCGAACAGCCTACCGGGCAGCTTTCCTTCAGCGCTGGCTACAGCACGGTCGATAAGATCGTCACCGACGTCAGCGTGTCTCAGTCGAACTTCCGGGGCCGGGGCGACAATCTTGGACTGCGCGTCTCTCTGGGTACGCTGCGCCAGCAGATCGACGTGTCTTTCACCGAGCCGCATTTTCTGGATCGGGATCTGCAGGCGGGATGGGATCTCTACGCCTACAAATACAATTTCTTCCAGTACTCCAGCTATAATACCACCTCGGCGGGCGCCGTCTTCAGGCTTGGCTTTCCGCTGACCTCGCGCGCCACCCTGACCACGCGCTACACCATCCGCACCGACGATGTGATCGTGCAGAACAATGTCTGCATTCCGGGCGAGGAATCTGTGTCGATCGTTCTCTGCCAGGAGCGCGGGGCCTATCTCACATCGTCGATCGGCTACACCCTGTCGTACGATCACCGCAACGATCCCAACCATCCCACTCGCGGATACAATCTCGGCCTATCGCAGGATGTCGCCGGCGCGGGCGGCGACGTGCACTATGTGAAGTCGGTTGCGAACGTCGGCTGGTATCATGGGTTTAACAAGAACTTCATTCTCAGCATCACCGGCGTGGCGGGATACATCGACGGATGGAACGGCGATTCAATTCGAATCGCGGACCGCTTCTATCCCGGAGGAGACGATTTCCGTGGCTTCCAGATCGCCGGCATCGGCCCCCGCGACCTGCAATTCGGCGATGCGCTCGGCAGCAAGTTGAAGGCCATCGGCACGATCGAGGAAACGATCCCCGACTTTCTGCCGGAGCAGTACGGGGTCAAGCTCTCGGCTTTCGTTGACTTCGGCACAGCGGGCCTCCTAGACAAGAGAGATAAGACCAATCCAGACACACATGTGCCGATACCGACCGTCGTCGATGATTTGTACTTCCGCGCCACGGCCGGTATAAGTGTGTTCTGGAAATCCCCGATGGGTCCGTTGCGCTTCGATTTCAGCAGAATCATTCGCAAGGACTTCTATGATAAGACGGAACTGTTCAGATTCTCTACCGCAACAACCTTCTAACTCTTTGCAAGGCTTCAATTCTAATGAAAACTAGTCAAATCTTCACGGGCACAGCGCTCATTGCCGCCCTGGCATTCACTTCGGCGGCGTCCGCCCAGGCCGCCCGCGCGGCCGCCGCGGCGCCCGTCGCTCAAGGTCCGGCCATTCCCGGTGTGTGCGTCCTGTCGGTCAATCAAGCGATTTCGACGTCCACCGTCGGCGGTTATGTCCGTGATCGGATGACCCAAATCGTTGCTCAGGTGAAGGCGGAATTGCAGCCTGAAGACACCGCGATCGCCACCGAGGGCCGCGCTCTGGAGGCCAAGCGGAGCACCTTGACCGCGGCGAGCTTCCAGACTCAGGCCCAAGCCCTGACGGGCCGGGTCAATGCCCTTCGCCAGAAGGCGGACCTCCGTCAGCGGGAAGTCCAGGCGACGGAGCAAAAGGCGCTCAACCGCATTGCCCAGGAACTCGATCCCATCGCGCGTCAGCTCTATGAACAGCATCGCTGCAGCATCCTGATGAGCAAGGACGCGGTGATGATCTCCAACCCCGAAATGGATCTGACCAGTCAAGCGGTCACTGGGTTGAACGCGCGTATCCAGCAGTTTGCGTTTGAGCGCGAGCGTCTGGACACCGCGACGGCGGGTGCCCGCTAAGAACGGCGCGGGCCAGCCCCTCGATGCCGGGCTCACCTGACGCCCGCTTCTTCGAGACGTTGGCCCCGGTCACCCTGGGAGATCTCGCCGCGTTGACGGGCGCCAAGCTCGCGCGCGGCGAGCCCGCATCGTTGGTCGGCCGGGTAGCGACGCTCGCCGCCGCTGTTCCCGATAGCGTCACCTTCTTGAGCGATCGCAAAGCCGCCGGTGACTTGGCCGAGGGGGCCGGCGCGTGCTTCGTTAGCGAGGCGCTCACGGAAAGCGTCAATGGGGTGCGCGCGGTGTTGGTGACCCCGCTCCCGCACGCGGCCTATGTGGTCGCGGCCAACCGATTGCACCGTCCTTTGGTCCATCCGCGCGGCTCGCCGAGGATCCATCCCAGCGCCGAACTTGAGGATGGCGTGGAAGTTGGCGAAGGCGTTACCATCGGGCCTGGCGCGGCCATTGGCCGTGGCTCGCGGCTGTGCGCCGGCGCGGCGATCGGGCCCGGCGTCGCCATCGGTCGCGAATCCTACGTCGGTCCCAATGCGGTGATTGGCTTTGCCCTCATTGGCGACCGCGCGCGGATCCACGCAGGCGCGGTGATCGGCGAGGCGGGTTTTGGAGCCACGGTCGGGCCAAACGGAATGATAGATGTGCCACAACTTGGCCGCGTGATCCTGCAGGATGGCGTGACCATCGGCGCCAACAGTTGCGTCGACCGCGGCGCCTATGAAGATACTGTGATCGGCGAGAACACCAAGATCGACAACCTTGTCCACATCGCCCACAACGTGGCCATAGGGCGCAACTGCGTGTTCGCCGCTTTTTGCGGGATCTCTGGCAGCGTGACCATTGGCGACGGCTGCATGTTTGGCGGCAGGGTCGGGATCGCCGATCATGTCAATATTGGAGCCGGTGCGCGCCTGGCCGCATCCGCCGGCGTGCTAAAGGATGTTCCGGCGGGCGAAAGCTGGGGCGGAACGCCCGCCAAGCCGGTCAGGCAATGGTTTCGAGAAACGGCGTGGACGACGGCGATGGCCCGGCGCCGGGTGAGCAAGGGATTGGCTGAATGACAGCGCAAGGGGCCGCGGCCGACGAGATCGACATCCTGGAAGTCATGCGCCGCATTCCGCACCGGCCGCCATTCCTGATGATCGACCGCGCGGAGGCCTATGAGGCCAACAAGACCCTGACCGGGGTCAAGAACGTGACTATCAACGAGCCCTTCTTCCAGGGTCACTTCCCGGGTAGCCCGGTGATGCCAGGCGTACTTATCGTCGAGGCCATGGCCCAGACCGGCGGCCTGTTGATGTCCAAATCCTGGGATGTCGATCCGGAGGGGAAGATCATCCTTTTCATGTCGGTGGACAATTGCCGTTTCCGCCAGCCTGTGCGGCCGGGTGACGTTCTGAAGCTCGTGGTCGAGGTGATGCGTCAGCGGGCCGACGTGGTGAAGTTCAAGGGGCGCGGACTGGTGAACGGCAAGCTTGCCGCGGAGGCCGAGTTCGCCGCCATGCTGGTGGACACTCGAAAGTGACCGCAATCCATCCAACCGCCGTGGTCAGCAAGGGCGCGCGTCTGGCGCCCGGCGTTTCGGTCGGCCCCTACAGCCTGATCGGACCCAACGTATCGCTTGCGGAGGGGGTCCAGATCGCCTCCCACGTTGTCATCGAGGGACATACCGAGCTTGGCGAGGGCTGTGTCGTGTATCCGTTCGCCGTCCTGGGCGGCCCGCCGCAACATGCCGGGCATAAAGGTGAGCCCACGCGTCTCGTCATTGGCGCGCGCAATCTGATCCGCGAACATGTCACCATGCATTGCGGCACGGCCATGGGGCGCGAGGTGACCCAGGTCGGCTCGGATGGCATCTTCATGGTCGCCGTGCATGTCGGGCACGACTGCGTCGTCGGCGATCAGGTCATCATGGCCAATAACGCGACCCTGGGCGGGCACGTGGTGATGGAGGATTTCGTGATCATGGGCGGCCTGTCGGCGGCCCACCAGAACACGCGTATCGGCCGGCACGCCTTCGTCGGCGGGATGGCCGGTGTCAACCATGACGTCATCCCCTTCGGCAACGTGTGGGGCAACCACGCCCACCTCGAAGGTCTCAATCTCGTGGGGTTGAAGCGTCGCGGATTTTCGCGCGAGGCGATCAACACGCTGCGCGCGGCCTACCGAATGCTGTTCGCCGAGGAAGGGACGTTCCAGGAGCGGCTGGAGGACACCGCCTATGCCTATTCGGGCTCGCCCGAGGTCATGGAGATCGTGGAGTTCATCCGCGCCGACGCCAGCCGTCCGCTCACCACGCCCCAGCGGGAGATTTAGATCGCCGCCGCCCGGAAACTCGGGCTGATTGCCGGTGGCGGCGGCCTGCCGATCTCCCTCGCGCGCCACTGCCGTTCGATAGGTCGACCGCTGTTCGTCGTTCGTTTGAAGGGCTTCGCCGACGCTGAGTTGGACGAATTCGATGGCTGTGATCTGGGTATCGCCAGACTGGGCGGGGCGATCGACGCCATGCGCGCGGCCGGGTGTGAATCGGTTTGCATGGCGGGAATTGTGACCCGACCCGACCTCAAGAATTTGCGGCCAGATCTTCGCGGCCTGGCCGCTCTGCCGGCTGCGATCGC
>DATCEL010000124.1:0-7096 GCA_036510115.1 Caulobacteraceae bacterium | reverse complement strand
TTCTTGATCTCGGCGATCAGGGCGAGCCGGCCGGGGCCGTGGCCGCGTTCGAGCGCCGCGCGAAAGCCCCTTGGCGGCGTCTGATCCCGGGCGCGAAGCTCGATCGCGGCTTGGGATGAGCGGGCGCGGCGCGCGCGCACGTCTTCGCGCTTATAGTCGGCGATCCGCTTAAGGATATCGCCCATCAAGCCTCGCCGGTGACCGCGATCAGCCTGTCGAGTGCGGCGGCCGCGGCGCCTGAATCGATCGATTCCGCCGCCAGATCGACGCCTTCGCGAAGGGTCTCGACCTTGTCGGCGACCAGAAAGGCGGCCGCGGCGTTGATCAATACAATGTCGCGGTAAGCGCCCGGCGCCCCGGCCAGGAGCGCGCGCAAGGCGGCGGCGTTTTCGGCCGGATCGCCGCCGCGCAGGTCGGCCAAGGCCGCGCGCGGCAAGCCGACAGCCTCGGGCGTGATGTTGAACAGCCGCACGCCGCCATCGCGCCATTCAGCCACGTGGGTCACTCCCGTCGTGGTGATTTCGTCCAGGCCCTCGCCGTGGACCACCCACGCCCGGGTCGCGCCGAGGGCGCCCAGGACCCGCGCCAGAGGATCCACCCAGCGACCGTCGAACACCCCCAGCAACTGCCGCCTCGCGCCGGCCGGATTGGAAAGCGGCCCCAACAGATTGAATACGGTGCGAAAACCAAGTTCGTGGCGAACCGCCGAGACATGGCGCATGGCGCCGTGGTGGGCGGGGGCGAAGAGCACACAGATGCCCGCCTCGTCCAACGCCTGCCGTTGTTGATCCGGCCGCGCCGCCAGATTGACGCCCAAAGCGGCCAGTACGTCGGATGATCCCGAGCGCGACGAGGCGGCGCGATTGCCATGCTTGGCCACCTTCAGGCCGCCGCCGGCGGCGACAAAGGCCGCTGCCGTGGAGATGTTCAGAGTGTGGGCGCCGTCGCCACCCGTACCGCAGACGTCGACGACGTCGTGCGGATGATCGAGCTGCATCGCCGCGCGGCGCAGGGCTCGGGCGCAAGCGGTGATCTCGCCGACCGTCTCACCGCGCAGACGCATGGCGGTCACGGCGGCGGCGATCTGGGCTGGCGTCGGCTCTCCGCGCAGGCAGGCGGAGAAAAAGGCGTCGGCGTCTTCGCCGACCAGCGTCGCGCCATCGGCGAGCCGGCTGAGCAGCGGCTTGAAGGATTCGGACACTGTGCTTCTCGGCCCCTAGGCGGCGACCCTGGCGAGTCTGAGGAAGTTTCCGAGCAACCGGTGGCCGCCCTCGGTGGCGATGGATTCAGGATGGAACTGAACGCCATGAACCGGTCTCGCGCGGTGCGAAAAGCCCATGATCTCGTCGTCGTCACACCAGGCGGTGATTTCGAGTTCACCCGGCAAGCTGTCCCGCGCCACCGAAAGGCTATGATAGCGCGTGGCCGTGAAGCCCGGCGGCATAGCCTCGAAGAGGCCGCGCCTGACATGGCGGATTGGGCTGGTCTTGCCATGCATGAGGGTCTTCGCCGCTATCACCTGGCCGCCGAACGCCTGGCCGATCGCCTGATGGCCAAGGCACACCCCGAGGATCGGCAAATCCGGCGGCGCCTTGCCGATGAGCTCGAGGCAGATGCCCGCTTGGTTGGGCGTGCACGGCCCCGGCGACAAGACCACCGCGTCGGGCTTCAAGGCGAGGGCGTCGGCGGCGCTCATGGCGTCGTTGCGATGCACGCGGGTCTCCGCCCCCAACTCGTTCAGGTAATGAACGAGATTATAGGTAAAGCTGTCGTAGTTATCGACGACGAGGATCATGGGCGGCTCTTAAGGCCACGCCCGCCGCTCGCCAAGCGATCAGGCGAACCTCCAGGCCTCGGCGGCCGCTCGCCGCAGAGCGCCAGCCTTCTGCAAGGTTTCCTCGTACTCCGCGTCGGGATCGCTGTCGGCGACGACGCCGCCCCCCGCCTGCACATGCAGAACGCCGTCCTTGATCAGCCCCGTGCGCAGGACGATGCAGGTGTCCACCGAACCATCGGCACCGAAATATCCCACCGCGCCGGCGTAGGCGACGCCGCGCTTGACGCTCTCGAGTTCGTCGATGATCTCCATGGCCCGCACCTTGGGCGCCCCGGAGAGCGTGCCCGCCGGCAGGGCGGCTAGCAGCACATCAACCGGGTCGAGACCCTCGGGGGCGTCGCCTTCGACGTTGGAGACGATGTGCATCACGTGACTATAGCGCTCGACGGCGAAGCTTTCGGTGACGCGGACTCGCGGGATGACCCTCTCGCCGGCGCCCTGGTTGCGTCCCGCGTCTCTGAGCAAAGCCACGCGCCCGACGTCGTTGCGGCCAAGATCGAGCAACATCAGATGTTCGGCCCGCTCCTTGGGATCGGCGAGAAGCTCAGCTTCCAGCGCCGCGTCCTCGGCCGGATTTTCGCCGCGTCGCCGCGTGCCGGCGATCGGGCGGATGGTGATCTTGCCATCGCGCAGCCTGACGAGAATTTCGGGTGACGATCCGACGAGCTGAAAGTCCACGAAGTTCAGATAGTAGAGGAATGGACTGGGGTTCACCCGCCGCAGCGAGCGGTAGAGCGCGAAAGGATCGAGGTCGAACGGCGCGGCGAAGCGGTGGCTGGGCACGACCTGGAAGATATCGCCGGCGCGGATATAGGCCTTGGCGCGTTCGACCAGCGCGCCGTAGGCGGCGCGGTCGGTCGGCGAGGTGAGATCCGCCTGACTCCGCCTCACCTCACTGTCCGGTCGCTGGGGCAGGGGACGGGCGAGATCGCTCATCACCGTCTCCAACCGTCCGCTGGCCTCACCATAGGCGGTCAGGGCGTCGCGCTCGTCTGGCCGAACGGTCGTGACCAGGAGGATCTCCTGGGCGATGGCGTCGAACACCGCGACCACGGACGGTCGAATGAGAATGGCGTCCGGCAAGCCGAGCGGATCGGGGTTCTCGTCTGGCAGGTGCTCGGCTAGTCTGACGAGGTCATAGCCAAACACACCGAACAGGCCCGCCGCCATGGGCGGCAGGCCATCGGGAAGCTCGACCCGGGCCTGAGAAGTGACGTCTCTCAAGGACTCGAGCGCCCCGCCGGGTTGGGCGGTGAAACGGCCTTCGCCGATGGCGCCGGCCATGGCGACTTCCGCCGTGTCGCCTCGGCAGCGCCAGACGAGGTCGGGATTCATCGCCACAATGGAATAGCGACCGCGCCACGCGCCGCCCTCCACCGATTCAAACAGAAAGGCGTAGGGCCGCCCCTGGGCGATCTTCAGATAAGCCGAAACCGGCGTCTCCAGATCATCGATCAGTCGGCGCCAGACGACTTGCGCCGCGCCGGCCGCGTAACGGTCCGCGAAGCTCTCGAAAGTCGGCGTCAGGCTCACTTGGCGAGGGGGGCGCCGGGCTTGGCGCCCGCCTTGGGCAAAGCGTTGACATCCACGCCCAGCGCCTGGCGCGCCAGGGCAGGATTGAGGGTCACCTTCAGGCTCTTGCGCGCGGCGGTTTGCACCGCGTTCATCAAATCCTCGGCATAGGCCTGCGACGCGCGCTGGCGGATGGCCACCGCGAGCGCGGCGGTCTGACGCGGATCGCCAGCGTGGGCGGCGTCGACTTTGCCAATGTAGACCCCGGTCTGGCCGCCGGCTGGGAAGACGTCGCCCGGCTTCGCGCCGAACACGTCTTCCAGAAATTCCCGCCCGAACGATTGGTATTGCTGCGCCTTAAGGCGGGTCATGCCACTTTCGTGGACGACGTGGGCGCCGACTTGAGCCGCCGCGGCATCCAGATTGCCGTTCTTCTTGGAGAGCGCGACCAGGGCGGTGGCCTTGGCTTTCAGTTCGGTGATCAGAGTCTCGTTCATGTAGGCCTTGGCGAGCTGGGGCCGTTTATCGGCCAAGGCGGGGAGGGCGGGCGGCAATATTTTCTCGACCCGCACGGCGAAATACTCGCCCGAACCCGCGTCCTCGAGGTCGCCGTCCTGGCCGGCGGGCATGGCGAACGCCGCCTTCAGAATCCTGTCAGTGAGAATGGGATTGGGCTTGCCGTCCGCACCCACTCCCTGGGCCGTCACCGGGCCGAGGGTGATAGCCGCGACGCCAGCCTTGCGGGCGGCGTCGGTCACATTGGCGCCAGCCTGACGAGCGCCGTCAAACTTCTCGCTCTGCTGATAGGCTTGGTCAGCCGCCTGCTTCTGACGAAGATCAGCTTCGATCTGGGGCGTCGCGCTGGCGAGCGTAGCGGGCGCCCCGGGGGTAACCTTGATCACCTTCACGACCGCGAGACCGAGGTCGCCAGCCACGGGGCCGATCACTCCGCCCGCCTTGGCGGAGAAAGCCGCCTGAGCCAATTTGCGGTCGGCGATGGCCGATTGCGGCTTGTCGTCATAGGTGACGGCTTCGACGCCCATGGATTTGGCGATCGCCGACGGATCCTCGCCGGAACTCAAGCGCTGGGCGGCGCTCGCCCCGTCCGCGGCCGTTTTCACCGGAATGTCGATAACCGTCCGTTTTTCGGGCGTGGAGAGGGAATCCTTGCGGAAGGCGAATTCCTTGGCGACCTGAGCCGGATCGATCTTCACCGACGGCGCGATGTCCTTGGCGGAGAACTTGGCCACGGTAATCACCCGCATCTGCGGTTGCATGAGCTGGGCGGCGTGCGCCTTCATGAAGGCGGTGAGTTGGGCGTCTGTCGGCTGGACTGGGGCAGGCACGGCGTTCAGCCCCATGATGAAGTATGAAACATCGCGACTCTCGGTGCCCTGGGACGCGCCCAAGGTGACATAGGTGAGCGGTTCTTCGATTCCGCCTGCGATGGCGAAGATGAAGTGGCGCATCGCCAATTCGTCGGTGATCTCGGCTTGCGCCTGACGCGGTGTCAGTCCGTTGGCGGCCAGGACTTGGATAAACTGCTGCTGGCTGAACTGGCCGGTCACCTTGTCGAAGGCCGCCGGAATTTTTTTGATTTCATTGTCCACCAAGCTGGGGCCAGGCACGATGCCGGCGCGCGCGAGCATTTCCAAAGTCGACTCTTGAAGAGCGGCTTGATCGAGCATCTGCGCGTCGACGCCATTCTCGACCAGAAACTGGTTGGTGAGGTCCTGACCCGTCTGCTGTTCGAACTTCTGCTTCTGTTCGTCCCATTTCTTCTCGAAGGTATGTGCGTTCATCGAGTGGGCGCCGACACTCACCACCGAGTCGGCGTTGACCGAGCGGAAGGCGTCCGGAAACCGGCCGCCGCCGACGCCCAGCACCAGGAACACCAGGATGAGCGCGCCCATGATCGCGATGGCGATCGGGTTGCGGGCCGTCGAACGAAGGGAACCGGTCATCTGTGAAATCTCGGGGCGGCTGTGGGCTCAGGCGCCCTGCAATTGAGTGGGCGGTATAGTTGAGGCGCGCCCACCGCCGCAAGCGCGGGTGACAGGCGCGTCCTGGCGCCTTAGCTCGTGGACGCGCGTTCTAGCCAACGGAGGCCCTGTCCTTGATCCCGCTCCGACCGATGATCGCCGGCAACTGGAAGATGAACGGCGTGGAGGCGTCGCTTTTGGAAGCCCGAGCGATCGCCTCCTGGCTGGACGCTCACCCGGTCGGCGCGCGAGTGGCGCTGTGCCCGCCGGCCACTCTCATCGACCGCATGGCGCAGACAATGGCTGGGACCGGCGTGGAGGTGGGGGGGCAGGACTGCAGCCCGGATGCGTCCGGCGCCTTCACTGGCGATGTTTCGGCGGCCATGCTCGTTGACGCGGGCGCGCGGCTGGTCATCCTCGGCCATTCCGAGCGCCGCCAGGGCCATGGCGAGCGCAACGCCGACGTCGCCGCCAAGGTCAAGGTGGCGATCGCCGTCGGCCTCGAGCCAATCGTCTGTGTCGGCGAAAGCCTGGAGGAGCGCCGCTCGGGCCGCGCCATCGGCGTGGTGTCGGGGCAGATTCGCGGCTCCTTGCCGGAGGCGTTGCAGGGCCGCGTCTTCTCGGTCGCCTATGAACCGGTCTGGGCGATTGGCTCGGGCCTGACGCCATCCCGCGCCGAGATCGAGGCTGTCCACGAAGCCATCCGCTCGGCCCTTCGCGACAAGTTCGGCGAGACAGGCGACGGCGCGCCAATTCTTTACGGCGGCTCGGTCAAGGGCGACAACGCGGGCGACATCCTTCATGCGCGCGAAGTTGGCGGCGCCCTCGTCGGCGGCGCCTCGCTTTCCGCTGGGTCATTCACCGCCATTCTTGCCGCCGTCTAGGGCGCGCTGGCGCATTGTGCGACGCAATGCTAAGAGCGCCCCCTTTCCGCGCCGGACCCAGCCCCTACATCTCCTGACATGCTCCAGACCCTTCTCCTTGCCCTGAATATGGCGATCTGCGTCCTGCTCATCGTGGTGGTGCTCTCGCAGCGCTCCGAAGGTGGCGCATTCGGCACCGGCGGTCCCACCGGCCTGGTCACCGCGCGCGGCGCGGGCGATCTGTTGACCCGAACCACCTGGGTTCTGTTCTCGCTGTTCCTGACACTGAGCCTGGCGCTCACCCTGATCGGCGGTCACGACCGGTCATCGGCGGCGATTCTCCAGCGTCTCAAGAACACTTCCATCAATCCCGACCAACTGGTCCACCCGACCCCGCCCCCGCCAACCGGCGCTCCGGCGACCGCGCCGGCGACAGCGCCGGCCCCTCTGACCCTGCCGCCGGTGACTGGCGCGGCGCCAGAGCAACCTCGCCCTAGGCATCACGTGGCCCCGGTTCGCCGAAACGCGCCCACCGCCGCTCCCGCTCCCACGCCGAACTTCGGCACGCCCGCGCCGCTCGCCCTGCCGCCGATCACCGGCGGCTCGGCCCCGTCCGGGCAACAGCCCGCGCCACAGTAGAACCCGTTCGTTCGCGCGGGCGCTATGCGGCTCGCGAATCGGTGTTATCCTGACCGCCCATGGCTCGGTACATCTTCATTACCGGGGGCGTGGTCTCCTCATTGGGAAAAGGTCTCGCCTCGGCGGCGCTCGGCGCGCTGTTGCAGGCGCGCGGCTACAAGGTCCGGCTGCGCAAGCTCGACCCCTATCTCAACGTCGATCCGGGGACGATGAGTCCCTATCAGCACGGCGAAGTATTCGTCACCGATGACGGGGCCGAGACC
>DATCEL010000123.1:0-5222 GCA_036510115.1 Caulobacteraceae bacterium | reverse complement strand
ACCCGCGCCGATGATGGCGACGCGCGGCGGCGCGGGTTCCGCGTTCGGCTCGCCCGGCCAGCGCCCTTCCAGCCTCTGGCGTTTGGCCCCGAAGCCCGGCCGGCGATCGACCGCGAAACCGGCCCCCTCCAGGCCTCGGCGCACGCTGCCGGCGACGGTGTAGGTTCCGAGCCGCGCCCCCAGCGCACTGCGCGCGGCGACGAGGCTGAGCACCTCCGGGCGCCACATCTCCGGGTTCAGCGCCGGCGAGAAGCCGTCGAGAAACCAGGCGTCGGCGGCGCCAGACCAGGCGGCGAGGGCTTCGGCCGCGTCCATCACCGCCAGATCGAGCGTCGCCCTGAACTCGGGCAGATCGACGCGATGGAAACCCCTGGCTCGCCCCGGCCAGCGTTCGGTCAGAACGCGCGCGATGGGCGCGAGTTCGGGCCATGCCGAGAGTGCGCGGAGGGCGTCGCTCGCCGGGGCCGGGAAGGCCTCGACACTGAAGATGGCAAGGTGCGCGTCGGCGGGGCCCGTTCGCGCCCAGAGTTCGAGGAGGGCGGCGATATTGAGGCCGGTTCCAAAGCCCAGTTCGGCGACGCAAAAGCCGCGTCGGCCGCGCCAGGCGTCTGGCAGGCCGCAACCGGCCAGGAACACGGTTCGCGCCTCAGCCAGCCCGTCCTGGGCGGAATAGTAGAGATCCCCGAATTGGCGCGAGCGAGGCGGTCCGCCATCGCCCCACGCGATAGGTCCAGTCATGGGGGCGAGCTAGACGTCACGACGGCAAAGAAAAAGGGCCGCCCAAGCGGGCGACCCTTTGTCCAAGCTTCTTTAGAAGAAAAGCTTATTGGCCGGCGGTGTTCGACGCGGCCGCGTTGGCGCTGGAGGCGTCGGCCGAGGCGTTGGTCGCGGCGTTGGAAGCGTCCATCGCGGCGGTCGAAGCGGTGTTCGCGGCGTCCGAAGCGGCGGCGGCGGCGTTGTCCGCGGACGGAGCGGCGGGCTTATTGCAAGCGGCCAGCGAAAGCGCGCCAAGGGCGGCGCCGGCGACGAGCAACGAACGAACGAAAGTAGAGGTCATGATTCCGTGGTCCCCTTGATGAGGTTAATGGCGTGGCAGTGACAGACGCTGCCGGGGGAATATGCCGGGTTCGCCGCCGAACGCAAGGGAAGAGTTCACGGAACCGTGAACTGAACGACATTTTCTTCACGCCCGCTCTCTGTGGGCGGGTGCAATTGCCGAGGCGGGCCACGCTCCGTTACACCCAGCTTGGCCATGTCAACGCACGCTGATTCGCCTCCCAGCCTGCCGACCCAGTCGTTGGCGATCATCTTTGGCGTGTCGATCGTCACCGCGCTCGGCAACACCGGCATGCAATCCGTGCTCCCGGCGATCGGCCGCTCGATCGGCTTTCCCGACTATCAGGTGGCGGCGATCTTTTCGCTTTCGGCGCTCCTGTGGGCGTTCAGCTCACCCTTCTGGGCCCGTCAGTCCGACATCGGCGGCCGCAAGCCGATGATGATGGTCGGTCTGGGTGGATTCGTCGTGTCGATGATCTGTTGTGGGCTGGTGGTCGGCGCCGGCGTGCGCCATCTGGCGGCGCCTCTGACGATTTTCGTCCTTTTTCTGCTGGCCAGGGCGCTCTTCGGCCTGTTCGGGGCGGCGTCCAATCCGGCGACCCAAGCCTACATCGCCGAGCGTACGGCGCGGACTGAACGCACCGGCGCCATGGCCGGTCTGGCCGGGGCGTTCGGTCTCGGCACCGTCGTCGGGCCGGCGATCGCGCCGCTCTTCGTCCTACCGCTAGTGGGATTGGCGGGGCCGATGTTCGCCTTCGCTTTGCTGGCGGTGGCGATGATGATGGTGGTCGCCCGAAGGCTGCCAGAGGCCAAGGTCGCGCGGGCCGATCGAAGCCGCCGTGGGCCGCCCGCCGCCAAGGTGCGCTCGCTGCTTCGCGATCCGCGCCTGACGCCATATCTGATCTACGGCTTCCTGGTGGCGTCGTGCCAAACCGCCCAGGGCCAGACGCTGGGCTTCCTGATCATCGACGAACTCAAGCTGTCGCCGCTGCAGGCCCAGGGCTACACGGCGGTGGCGATGATGGCCGGCGCGGTCGCCGGCCTGCTGGCCCAGTGGGGCCTCATCCGTATGTTCCGCATGAGCCCTAAGCACTTGCTGCGCTGGGGCGCGGCGACAGCGGCGCTGGCCAATCTGATCGTCGCTTCAGCTCACAGCTATCAGGCCGTCGTGATCGGCTTCGCGCTGTCGAGCCTCGGCTATGGACTCTGCCGCCCGGGATTCACCGCCGGTGCGTCGCTCAACGTCGGCCAGTCGGAGCAGGCGAGCGCCGCGGGGGCCATCGCCGCGGTCAATGGCGTCAACACCGTGGTCGCGCCCTTGTTCGTGCTCCTCTATGGCGCCTTTCACCCCGCCCCCTATCTGGTCAACGCGGCCATTCTGAGCGCTCTGGTGATCTACGCTTTCTGGAGTCCGGTTCTCGCCAAGGCAGGGGCGGAGGCGACCACCGAGGACGAGGCGACGCTTTCCAGCCTGGAGCGCGATCGCGAGGGCGTCAGCGTCTGATCAGATCGCTGCGTTTAGCCGCTGAACCATCTGTGGGGACAGATAGCCGTCGGCCGGCAGCCCCTGCTTCTTCTGCCAGGCGCGCAGCGCCCGGCGGGTGCCAAAACCGACCATGCCGTCGGCGGCGCCCGGGTCGAAGCCGAGCCTGATCAAGTCGCTTTGGGCGGCCATTCGCTGATCGAGGCTGAGCGCCACCTCACGCGGCCAGGGCGTCGCCAGCGGACCGCCGCCGGCGAACCGATCGGCCAGCAGGCCGATGGCCAGGGCGTAGGCGATGGAGTTGTTGTAGCCGCGAATGGCGAAGTGGTTGGGGAGGGCCAGGAAAGCGGGTCCCGCCGCGCCGCTCGGCAGCAGAAGAACCCCGGGGGCTTCGGCGTCCGCCTTCGTCTGAGCCGCGCCGGGCGCCAGGCGCGCGCCCTTGCCCATCCACCAGGCGAGGGGCTGCGTCGGGCCTTCGCTGAGGCCAAAGTCAAATGTGCGCGGCAGGATCATCTCCAGCGCCCATCCCTCGCCGCGCCGCCAGCCATCCTTGGACAGCAGATGCGCCGCGGTCGCCAAGGCGTCGGCCGCCGATCCCCAGACGTCCGGCCGCCGCCGCCCGTCCGCCGTCACCCCGCTCTCAAGATAGACCGAGGGAAGCACCTGGGTCTGACCCATCGCCCCGGCCCAGGACCCGCGGAGCCCGGCGCGAGGCACATCGCCGTCGGCGATCATCCGCAGGGCGGCGATCAGCTGGGTCTCGGCCCAGTCACGTCGCCGGCCCTGGGCCAGGGTGGCCAGGCAGCGGATGATGTCCATGTCGCCCTGCTGGGCGCCAAAGCCGGATTCCATCGCCCACACGCCGATCAGTATGTCGCGCGGCACGCCCCAGGATTCCTCGATGCGCCCGAAGGCGGTGATCGTGTCGCGTCTTTGCCGGCCGCCGGCGATGCGCGCCGGGCTGATGGCGCTCTCGATATAGGCGCTCACCGGCCTGGCGAACTCCGGTTGGCGGCCGTCGAGAGCGGTGACGCGCGGGTCTGGCGACAGGCCGGCAAGCTCGCGGTCGATCAAGCCGCCCGGCAAGCCCGCCGCCAAGGCCTTGGCGTGAAAGCGATTTAACCAGTCCGCGAAATAAGGCTCCGGAACCGAGAGCGGCTGAGCTTTGGCGGCGGAGGCGAGGCCCGAGGCGGCGGCGAGCGCGAGAAAGAATCGGCGGTCCATGGTCGCTAGAGTCTCTCCGCCGCGCCGGCCCGTCCAATGAAATCCAGCGGCAAATCGCTCAGTCTTGCGTGAAGCGCGCCACCCCGCCGCTTCGATTGACTTGCGGCCGCGCTCTCCCTATACGACCGCGCTCTCCATTTTCCCGTTTCGGACCGGCCCGCCATGAAAGTCAGAAGCTCGCTCAAGACGCTCAAGACGCGCCACCGCGATTGCAAGCTCGTGCGCCGCAAGGGCCGCGTCTATGTGATCAACAAGACCAACCCGCGCTACAAAGCCCGTCAGGGCTGAGGCGACGAGGCGACGGGCCATGGCCAAGGTGGTCGGCGTCGGCGGCGTTTTCATCAAGGCGCCCGATATCGAGGCCTGGAAGGGTTGGTACCGTAAAGTTCTCGGTGTGAAGCTCGAGGACTTCGGCGGGGCGGTCTTCCCGCATCCCAAAATCGGCTACAGCCTGATCGCGGCCTTTGGCGGCGACAGCGACTATTTCGCCCCCTCGCCCCACGCGCTGATGATCAATCTGATCGTCGACGATCTCGATGGCGTTCTGGCCCGCGCGGCCAAGGCCGGCGAAACCCCGATCTCCCGCGAGGACGGCGAGCAGGGCCGGTTCGCCCATCTGATCGATCCGGCCGGGGTGAAGGTCGAACTCTGGCAGCCGCCTAAGTCGTAAGACCCTTGATCGCCTGACGGCAGGCCAGCATCGACTGGCCCGCGACCATCCCCTTCCAATCGTCGGCGTCGCCATAGAAGGCGTCGCGCATGGCCCGCTTGATCTCGCGCCCCTGAGGCGAGGCGAGATCGCCGTGGGCGTGCAGCCAGGCGTCGGCGCGCAAGGCGGTGAGCACCTCGATCAGGGACTGGGTGCCGATCTCCAGCGCCATGCCAGTGACCTCGGCGTGAGCGAGAATGCGGGGCGCGGCGGCCAGGCCGTCGCCCTTGATGTCGGCCGAGGTCGAATCGCCGGCGGCCGGGCAGGTGATGGCCGCCCCATACCAGCTGCGGGCGCGCTGATAGCCTGCGCTCGGCGGCCCGTCGGTAACGATTTGCTCGCCATAACCCCAGGGACCCAAACCGGTGTGGTAGTCGATGATCGCCACCTTGCCGGCGCTGGCGAGATAGCTCTCGAAGATCGCCGTCTGGGTCCGCCGCGACCACGTCGGTCCGGCGCCGCCAAAGAAGATGCCTGTGGGGTGTTTGTACTGGCCCGCGCTCATCGCCTGCTGCAGCGCCATGGCGCCGTGGTCGCGGGCGAAGGCGCCCATGCCTTCGGCGCTCTCGCGCTGGGACGTTTCGGTCCAGGTCGTCGGGACGAGAATCTCGGCGAGGGCGTCATAGCCGGCGTTGACTGGCGCCTGGGCGGCGAAGTCGATCCAGTTGCGGTTGAGATCGACATTGTCTTCGGTGACCCGCCGGAGCCAGGCGAAGCCGTGGGGATTGATGGCGTGGATCATCAGCACGG
>DATCEL010000122.1:0-3473 GCA_036510115.1 Caulobacteraceae bacterium | reverse complement strand
TGGCCGACCGCCCCGGCCACGCCGATCTGCTCGATCGGCTGCGTCGGCGCGGCAGCTTACCCGAACAGGCCGACTTCGCCGTCTTCAAGGACGCCGAGCTATCCAGGCACGAGGCGCTCGCGCCCTCGCCGGAGGCGCTGTGGCGGCTCCCTAACGAGCGCACGCTGAAGGTCAGCAGCCAGCCGCATCCCGGCGGCGGGCTGATGATGGTGTTTTCGGACGTGACCCCCGAGCTGCGGCTGCGGGCGCAGTTCAACCATCTGCTCCAGGTGCAGCAAGCCACCCTCGACAAGCTTTCCGACGCCGTGGCCGTGTTCGGCGCCGACGGGCGTCTGCGACTACACAACGAAGCCTTCGAGCATTTCTGGTCGGCGAATGAGGGCCAGTTGGCGGCGGGCATCGACTTCGACGAGGTCGTCGATCTCGCCCGCAGACGCGTGCATGACCTGCAGTTCTGGCGCGATTTGCGGGCCCGGATCACCGATCCCGATCCCGCCGCCCGGGCGCCGGCCCAGGCCGAGATCCTGACCGCCGACCGGCGGATCGTCGCCCACCAGTCGCGGCCCCTGCCCGACGGGGCCACCTTGATCAGTTTCGCCGACGTCACTGATACCCGGCAACTGGAGCGGGCGCTGGCCGATCGTGAGGCCGCCTTGAGTGAGGCCGAGCGCCTGAAACGCGAATTCGTCGACAGCGTCTCCTATGAACTGCGCACCCCGCTGACCACAATCCTCGGTTACGGCGAACTGCTGGAAAAGGAAGGTCGTGACCTGGGTCCCCGCGCCCGTTCCCACGTGGCCTCGATCCGCGCCGCCGCGACCCATCTCGCCCGCTCGATCAACAATGTCCTCGACATGGCGCAGTTCGACGCTGGCGAAGTCGCCGCCGAGATGGGCGACGTCGACGTCGATGCCCTGATGACCGCCGCTGTCGACCGCTGGACCCCCTTCGCTGACGAGCAGGACGTCAGGCTCGCCGTCGCCCCGGGCGAGGGGCTGGGGCTGATGCGCGCCGACCAACTCCGCCTGGCCGAGGTGCTCGATCACCTGACCGAAAACGCCCTGCGGCATACCCCGGCCGGCGGGGCCGTCACCCTCTCGGCCGAACGCGCCCTGGGCGAGGTCCGGCTGCAGGTCTCCGACACCGGTCGCGGCATTCCCTTCCACGTCCAGGCGCACATCTTCGATCGCTTCAGCGGTCAGGACCGCGCGGCGAGCGGCCTCGGCCTGGCGCTGGTCAAAGCGTTGGTCGAGCTTCATGGCGGCTGGGTGGCGCTGGAGAGCGAGCCGGGCGCGGGAGCGACCTTCACCTGCCACCTCCCCGAAGCGGCTGAGGGATCGGAAGGCCGACCGGAACTTTTCTAGCCGCTGATCCTCCCCTGCGCGGCGGGGGAGGGGGACCGCGAAGCGGTGGAGGGGGCGGCCGACGGAACGCTGGTGCGCGGCTTCCGCCCCCCTCCCGCCCTTCGGGCGTACTCCCCCCGTTTCACGGGCGGAGATCAAAATTTGCCCTGGCTTGCCTGACGCGGGAAAAGCCGCCTAAATCGCTTTCAAACATCTGTTTGGCGGAGCGGCGCGCATGATCAGGACCCGATTCACCGAACTGTTCGGCGTCGATCACCCGATCGCCCAGGGCGGCATGCAATGGGTCGGCCGCGCCACCCTGGTCTCGGCCGTGGCCAACGCCGGGGCGCTCGGCTTCATTACCGCTCTCACTCAGCCGACGCCGGAGGATCTGACCCGCGAGATCGGCCGCTGTCGCGACTGGACCGACAAGCCGTTCGGAGTGAACCTGACCATCCTGCCGGCGATCAAGCCGCCGCCCTACGCCGAATACCGCCAGGCGATCATCGAAGCCGGGATCAAGATCGTCGAGACCGCCGGCTACAAGCCGCAGGAGCATATCGACGAATTCCACAAGCACGGGATCAAGGTGATCCACAAATGCACCTCGGTGCGCCACGCGCTCTCGGCCGAGCGGATGGGCGCGGACGCCATTTCCATCGACGGCTTCGAATGCGCCGGCCATCCGGGCGAGGACGACGTGCCGGGCCTGATCCTGATCCCGGCGGCGGCGGATAAGGTGACAATCCCGATGATCGCCTCCGGCGGCTTCGGCGACGCCCGCGGCCTGGTCGCCGCCCTGGCGCTGGGCGCCGACGGCATCAACATGGGCACCCGCTTCATGGCCACCAAGGAATCGCCGATCCATGAAAACGTGAAGCAGCAGATGGTGGAGAACGACGAGCGCGCCACCGACCTCATCTTCCGCACCATGCGCAACACCGCTCGGGTGGCCAAAAACGCCATCAGCCAGCAGGTGGTCGAGCTCGAGCGCGGCGGGGCGAAGTTCGAGGACGTGCGCGAGCTGGTGGCCGGGACGCGCGGCAAGGTCGTCTATGAGACCGGCGATCCCGACCATGGAATCTGGTCCGCCGGCATGATCCAGGGCCTGATCCACGACATCCCAAGCTGCGCCGAACTGATCGGCCGGATCGTCGGCGAGGCGGAAGCGATCATCCACGGCCGCCTGGAAGGCATGATCCACGCCCGCACGGCGGTGGCGGCGGAGTAGGGCGGGGCGCCGTAAATCACCGTAGATACGGTGAGTTTTACGGGATCTACGGTCGGGCCAAATCGATCTCTTCTTGTTGGGCGCGACATGTGCCGCCGCTCGCCTAGAAGATAGCTGGAATATTGCAAAATGTCAATGAGCCAGACGCGTCGGTAGTGCCCCAATTTGGATAGAGCGCGGACCTTCGCTCTATTTTGCGTGGGGCACGAATATCGACAGCCCCATGAGGATTGCGCCGACCACAATGATCAGCGCCCCGGCCTCAGTGGTCTTTTCACTCCTATCGGTACGGACCCATGTGTTGATGCCCACGAGAGCAAGTCCGGCCACAATCAAAACTGCTCCCATGATCGCCGGCAAATCGTTCATCGTCATTGATTCCTCCCCGCTTCCGCCACTGTTGCCGCCCTAACCGTGCCCACGTGGGAATTCGTTGACAGTACACTCAATTCATCGACCCCTGTCTTTGGGGAATTTGCCCTGAGCGAATTATGCGCACTGTCACCGAATTGCAGACGAATTGAGTGCACTGTCACCGAATTGGAATTGGCCAGGATCGAGTGATTTCACCCAAACGCGGCTCGTTCTAGACAATCCCGGTCAACGCCGCGGCTAGCTCATCTACGCCCTCCGCCGTTGTCGCCCAGGAGCACAGGAAGCGCACCGAGCCGTCGAGGACGCGGTAGGCGGACCAGCCGGCCGCGCGCAGGCGGCCGAGCGCGGCCTCGTCCATGGTCACGAAGACGCCGTTGGCCTCCACCGGGTGGGCGAGCGGGAAGGGTGTGAGCGCCGCCAGCCGCGCGGCCATGGCGTTGGCGTGGCGGGCGCGTTCCGCCCAGGCGCCCGCCTCCAACATGCCGATCCATGGCGCGGCCAGGAATCTCGCCTTGGAGACGAGC
>DATCEL010000121.1:0-4294 GCA_036510115.1 Caulobacteraceae bacterium | reverse complement strand
GATCCCGCCGACTTGCCGCCGGACTTTGCCAGGCGCGTGGCCGGCTTCAAGGTCGGATCGGGCACGTTCCGGATGAATGTGGCCCTAGACCGGCTGCCCAGCTTCACCTGCCTGCCGGGCGATGGCGAGCATCTGCGAAGCGGGATCATCATCGCCCCCACCCTCGACTACATGGATCGCGCCTTCATCGACGCCAAGCTCCATGGCTGGTCGGGGGCGCCGATCGTCGAGATGCTGATCCCCAGCACCGTCGACGACACCTTGGCGCCCGCCGGCGGTCACGTAGCCAGCCTGTTCTGCCAGCAGTTCGCCCCCGTCCTGCCCGACGGCAGAAGCTGGGACGACGCGCGCGAACAGGCCGCCGACCTGATCATCGACACGGTGGAGGCCTGGGCGCCGGGCTTCAAAGCCTCGGTGCTTGGCCGGATGATCCTCTCGCCGCTCGATCTCGAGCGGACCTTCGGCCTCGCGGGCGGTGACATCATGCATGGGGCCATGACCCTTGATCAGCTGTGGTCGGCCAGGCCGTTCCTCGGTCAGGGCGACTACCGCGGCGCGCTCAGGGGGCTCTACCTCTGCGGCGCCGGAACCCATCCGGGCGGCGGCGTCACCGGCGCTCCCGGCCACAACGCCGCTCGCGAAATCCTCACTGACTTCGGCCTGGCTCGCCGGGTGCCCGGTCGGCGCTGGGGGGAGCGGCCGGAGGTGCTGTCCACGGCAGAGCGCCATTGCATGCGTCCAGCGTCTTGAACGCGACCTCGGCATTGCGCGCGGTGCGGAATAGGGACGGCAGGTCGAACGGGCGCGCCAACAAGGTCCTCACAACGCCCCAGAGATCGGGATTTCCGTTCGCAGCGAAGCCCGCTTGAGCGGCCGCGCAGAGCGCCTGGTCGGCCCGGTCGGACACCGAACGAAGGACGGCGAAGGGCGCGCCCAGTTTGCTCGCCGCCTCGGCGACGAGGTGCGTTTCCATATCGACCGCGCCAGCGCCGGTCCTTTGGCGCAGCGCGGCCTTCGCTTCGGTCGAGCCAACGATGTTCGGTCCGGTGGCCACCCCCATTTTCACGGCGGCTGGCAGCGCATTGGCAAGTTCATTCGTCCATGCGGCGTCGGCGGCGAAACAGCCGTCAGACGTTGTCACCGTCTCGCCGAGCACCAGGTCGCCGACCTCCAGTCGCGGATCGAGGCCGCCGCAGAGGCCAAAGCTTAGAAGCGCGGTCGGCTTCTCGGCCATGATCGCGGCAAGGCCTCGACCGCCCAGGATCACACGGGCTCCGCCGCCGACAAGTCTCGCCTCTCGCTCGAGGCCCACCACCACCAGCAGCGAATTCATTCTCACATGCCCAGGGCGAAGCGGTCCGCGTTTGCGCGCCGGAGGTTGCGATACCGCGCCAGCGCCCATAGCGGAAAGATCTTCGCGTAGCCGTGGTAGCGAAGATAGAAGACGCGCGGAAAGCCGCCGCCGGTGTAGGTGTCTTCGGGCCATTCGCCGCCCTCGTCCTGGCGGCTTGCCAGCCACGCGATCCCACGCGTCACCGACGTATCGTTGATCTTTCCCGCGGCCATCAGCCCCAGAAGCGCCCAGGCCGTTTGCGACGCCGCCGACGGCGCGGGTTCGTGGCCTCGGTAGTCGAGCTTGTAGCTGTCGCAGTTCTCGCCCCAGCCGCCGTCCGAGTTCTGGATGGCGGTCAGCCAGTCGGCGGCGCGGCTCGCCATCGGCGAGGTGGGCGAAAGGCCGGCCGCGTTCAACGCGCAGAGCACCGACCAGGTCCCATAGACATAGTTGACGCCCCAGCGGCCGAACCAACTCCCGTCGGCCATTTGTTCTCGCTCAAGCCATGCCAGGGCGGATTTCATCCGTATGCTGTCTAGAGGCTCACCGAGCTGAGCCAGCATACTGACGCAGCGGGCCGTGAGATCGGCAGTGGGCGGATCGAGCAGGGCCCCGTGGTCGGCGAAGGGAATGTTGTTGAGATAGTGATAGCAGTTGTCGGCGTCGAAGGCGCCCCAGCCACCGTCGCGGCTCTGCAATCCCTCAACCCATTCCCGCCCGCGCGACATCGCTTCCACGTAAGCGACGCCGTTCCTGGCGCGGTCCATGGCCATGACCACCACTGCGGTGTCGTCGAGGTCGGGATAGTGATCGTTGCGGTACTGAAAGGCCCAGCCGCCGGGACGGACCTTTGGCCGCGACAGAGCCCAGTCGCCGGCCACATTCAGCACCTGCAAAGGCTCCAGCCACGCGAGCCCCGCGGTGGCGGCTTGACTGCTCTCCTCGTCGCCAGCCTCCAGCAACGCATGCGCCGCCAGGGCCGTATCCCACACCGGCGAGAGGCAGGGCTGGCAATAGGCCTCGTCGTCCTTCACCGCCAACAGCTTCTCGATCGAGGCCCGGGCGATGGCGCGGCGCGGATCGTCCTCGTTGATGCCGAGAGCGTCGTACATCATCACTGCGTTGGCCATGGCCGGGAAGATCGCCCCCAGGCCATCCTCGCCGTTCAACCGCTCATCGACGAACGCCGTCGCCTTGGCCATCGCGCTGGCGCGTCCGGGAAGCATGGGCCGCACGACGCGCAGAACCGCGTCCAAGGCGAGAAAGCCGCTCGTCCACGGCTCCTTCTGGTGCGCGCCGCGCGCCAGGCCGCGAAGCTCCGCCGGAGGCCTCAGGAACAGTTCGTCGATCCGCACCGCGCGCGAATTGCGCGCCCTGGGCTGAAGTTCGCGCAGCACCAGCAACGGCACGATCACCGTCCGCGCCCAATAGGAAATCTTGCTCAGGTGGATCGGAAACCAGCGCGGCAGGTGCATGATCTGAACCGGCAACTCGGGCACGGCGCGCCAGGCGATGACGCCGAACAGCGCCAGCATGATGCGGGTGAAGACGTTGCAACGCTCGGCGCCGCCGCGCGCGAGAAGCGCCTCTCGCGCCCTCTTCATATGAGGCGCGGCCGGATCGTCGCCGATCATCTTCAGCGCGAAATAGGCCTTGACCGTAGCGCTCACATCCAGGTCGCCGGCATGATTGAGCGGCCAGCCCCCGTGGTCGCCCTGGATGCGGCGCAGATAGACACCGATCTTGCGTTCCAAGTCCGGCGCGTCCGCCTCGCCCAGATAGGCGCGCAACAGAATGTATTCGGCCGGAATGGTGGCGTCGGCTTCGAGTTCGAACACCCAGTGGCCATCGGCGCGCTGGCGCGAGCGCAGGGCTTTCGCCGCACGCTCCACGGCGGCGTCGAGATCCAGTCGCGGCGGCGAGGCGTCGTCCATCCGCCAATCCTATCCGAAGTCAGGCCATGGCCGCCACCTCGGCCACTGTCCGCCAGCGGCGGCAGCGGATACATTCGGCCGGACGCGAACGCAGGGATAAGATCATGCAAGGCAAGACGGTCGTCATTACCGGCGCGACCTCGGGCATTGGCGAAGTGGCGGCGACGAGTCTGGCGGAGGCCGGCGCCCGGGTCGTGTTTGTCGCCCGGGACGCGGCCAAGGGGCAGGCCATGCTCGAGCGATTGGTCCGCGCCAATCCGGATTCCGCTCACGCCTTTGTCGAGGCCGAACTCTCCACTTTGGCGGGCATGAAGGCGGCCGGGGCCGCGCTCGCCGCCAAGGCGCCGACGATCGATGTCCTGGCCAACAACGCCGGGGCCATCTTCGACCACCGCGAGGTGACTGAGGACGGGTTGGAAAAGACCTTCGCGGTCAATCACATGGCCTATTTCGTGATCACCGAATGTCTGCGGCCCAACCTCGCCCCCAGCGCGCGCATCGTCAGCACCGCCTCGACCGCACACCAGTTCGGCCGCCTGGATTTCGATGATCTGCAAGCGACGGGCCGCTATCGCGCCATGAACGCCTATGGCGCCTCCAAGCTGTGCAACATTCTGTGGACGCACGAACTTGCTCGCCGTCTCGCCGGGACGGGAATCACGGCCAACTGTTTTCATCCGGGCGCCGTCAACACCGGGTTCGGCCACAACACCCGGGGCTTCATCAAGATTGCGCTGGGCCTCATCAGCCGCTTCATGCTGACTCCCGCCCAGGGTGCCGACACCCTGATCTGGCTGGCTTCGTCGCCCGCGATCGAGGGCAAGACCGGCGGCTACTACGCCAAGCGCAAGCTGACCCTGCCTTCGGCGGCGGCGCGCGATGGCACGGCTGGGAAGAGGCTCTGGGATGAGAGCGCCAGGATCGCGGGTCTCGCCGAGACGATCCCGACCTGACCTAAGCCTAGGCCGCTAGCGCCGCCGCTGTTTCACCGGAGCGTACCGCGCCTTCGATGGTGGCGGGAAGGCCG
>DATCEL010000120.1:0-8649 GCA_036510115.1 Caulobacteraceae bacterium | reverse complement strand
GGAGATTCTTTATACGAGGGGCGGCGAACGGCTGCCGACAGAGATGGCCGAGTTCTATCGGTATCCCGGGGACTTTCTAAACAATGATCTGGGAAACGCCCGCGCGGAGATGAGGCTCGAGGCGGACCGGCGCGAGCACCGCCGTTATGCGGGCGAGGGGGACGCTTTGGAGTTGGCGTTGGGCGACATCTTCAGGCTGACCAAGCACCCCGTCAGCAGGCTCAACAAGGAATATATCGTTGTCTCGCTGAACTATGCGGTCGCGAACCAGCAGTTCCGCTCCGGAGGCTATGAGGAAACGCCCCCGTGCCAGGTCGAGATCGATACGATTCCCGCGGATACGCAGTGGCGGGCGCCTTTCGTCACGCCCTGGCCAGTGGCCCGCGGGCCCGAGACCGCCATCATCACCGGCCCGTCGGGCGAAACGATCTACACTGACAAGTACGGGCGGGTGAAGGTTCGCTTCCACTGGGACAGAAGTGGTTCGGCGGACGATAAAAGCACTTGCTTCATCCGGGTTTCCCACAACTCCGCTGGCGCCGGATTTGGAAACGTCATTCTTCCGCGAATCGGACAGGAGGTGATCGTCGATTTCTTGGACGGCGATCCGGATCGGCCGATGATCACCGGGCGGGTGTACAACGCGAGTCGGATGTCGCCCTACGCTCTTCCCGCCAACAAGACCAAGTCGGTCTGGCGCAGCCAGACCATCGGCCAAACCGGCAATGACTACGATGGCGCGGAGAATGCGCCTGGGTCAGGGCCCGGCTGGAATGAAATCTCCATGGAGGACGCCAGCGGCAAGGAAGAGGTCAATGTCTTCGCCCAGCGCGACAGGACCACGACGGTCAAGCGCGATGACACGTTCACGCTCGGTCGAGACCAAACGCAGAGGGTGGGACGCAACCGGGCCGTGGCGATCAAGAAGGATGACTCGCTCTCCGTCGAGCAGGGGAACAAGTCCATCGACGTCGCCGAGGGAGACTATAGCCTTAAGACCGACCTTGGCTCGGTGAGCATTGATGCGATGAAGCAGATCACGCTCACCGTCGGGCAGAACTCGATCAAGATCGATCAGACCGGGATCACCATCAACGGCCTGATGATCAGCGCCACGGCTCAGATCAGTCTCGAAGCCAAGGCTCTGCTGACCGACATCGAAGGCACCACCATGACCACGGTCAAGGGCGGTATCGTGATGATCAACTAGCGGCGGCCGACGATGACAGACTGGAAGCAAGTCAAATGGACCGAGGCCGCCCAGATCGCCGATCTGCTTGGCTGGACAGAAAGCCTCGGCCCGGCGGCGCGTTCGACGCCAGCGGACTATTTCGCTGGCTTGAGAGATGCCGGCCGTCTGTCTGACGCGGTGCTGTTCATAAGCCAAGCCCTGCCGCGCTACGAGACGGTGGCCTGGGCGGCGCGCGCGGTGCGCGACTTGGGTTCGAAGCCGCCGCCGGCGGGTCCCGCCGCCGACGCCCTGAAGGCGACGCTGTTGTGGGTGCAGGATCCCTCCGATGGCCGCCGCCGCGCGGCGTTCGAGGCGGCCGGCCGACTGCGCCAGACCAGTCCGGAGCGACTGGCGGCCCTGGCGGCGTTCTTCTCCGGTGGTTCAATCGCTCCGGCCGACAGTCCCGCCGCGCCACCGGCCAAGGAGGCGGCGGGGCGCTTCGCCGCGGGCGCGGTGCTGCTCGCGGCGATCCGCAGCGGCGACCGGGACGCGGCCCTGGCTCGAATCCTCGACGCCGGGGTTTCGATCGCCGAAGGGGGGCTTGACGCGGCGCCGGCATGACCCTCGCGCTCACCATCACCAATGTGGAGAAGCTGGAAAATGGAGTGTCCACTCGCCTCCGACTGGATCGGCACGGCGCGCTGATCGGCCGCTCGCCCCAAGCTGATTGGAGCCTACCGGATCCACAGCTCGGAATTTCGTCGTCCCATTGCGATATAGACTTTCGTGACGGCGCCTATGTGCTCACCGACCGAAGCACCAACGGGACCTTCCTCAACGGCGGCCCAGACCGCCTGGCCGGCCCGCATCGGATCGGGGACGGCGACGAGATCATTATCGGCCCCTACCGCATTCTGGCGCGGCTGGAAGGTGCCGACGCCCCGGCCCAAGTCTCTTCCGCGCCAGCGCAGCCGGAATGGCGAGGCTGGGATAGTCACGGCGGCGGAGCGCCAGCGTCGAAAGCTGGGGTTCGCCGCCGCCGCGTTCAGCCATATCCGGCGCGGGCGCCATGTCGAGCAACTGGGCGGCGCCGCGCGTGGAGTCGCCCGCGCCGCCCTCGAGTCCTTCCGTATGGTCCGAAGCGTCTCCCGTGGCCACGCCGGCCTCGGCGTGGTCGAGCCCGGTCACGCCTCCCCCGGCCGAACCAAGCGCCGCCGACGTTTGGGGCCGTCTGGCCGAAGGCAATCAGGTCAATTGGGCGCGAGGCGGCATGGGCGCGGCGGCTGCTCCGCTCGAACTCGCGCCGGCGCCAGCAAAGGACCCCTTCGGGTTGTCCGCGCCAGCGAGCGGCGCCGCCTCGGCGGAATGGGGAGCGCCCGCCGCTCCCCGCCCCGCCCCAGCGCCTCCGCTTCCGCCTCCGCCTCCGGCCTCCGCCGGCGGCGAGTGGGCGGCGTTCCTTGCCGGCGCGGGACTCGGCCCGGCCGACGTCCACGCCCAACCACAAGCGGCGCTGACCAACGCCGGTGATCTGCTACGCCGCCTGATCGCGGGCATGGTGGTGATGCTCGAGGCGCGCGCCAGAGCCAAGGCTCAGCTCGGTGCTCAGGGAACGTCCCTGGAGTTCGAGGGCAACAATCCCCTCAAGTTTGCCCGGGCGCCCGACAAGGCCATGGCCCAGATGCTCAGTCCGCCTGAGCGCGGCTTCATGACCGGTGAGCGCGCCATCGAGGACGCGTTCAAGGATCTCCAGGCGCATCAAATGGCGACACTCGGCGCCATGCAGGGCGCGCTTGCCGCCACCCTGGCGCGTTTCTCCCCTCAGGCGATACGCGACCGGGCTGAAAGCCGCGGTCTGCTGGCCAAGATCATTCCTGCTGCCCGCGAGGCCGAACTGTGGAACGCGTACGAGCGCGAATTCGAGGGCGTGGCCCGAGGCTCCGATGAAGCCTTCATGGATGTTTTCGCCAAGGAATTCCGCCTAGCCTACGAGAAGGCCGCAGCGGAAATGAAAAGGTAGGCGAGGATTATGGGGCAGCCCGCCGCGCGTATCAGCGACATGCACGTTTGCCCGATGGTCACCGCGGTCGTGCCGCACGTCGGCGGTCCGATCATCCTGGGTTCAATGACGGTCATGACCGGCGGCCTGCCTCAGGCCCGGGTCTCCGATATGCTGATTTGCGTCGGCCCGCCGGACGTAATCGCTCTGGGATCGTTCACGGTGCTGGTCAACGGAATGCCTGCCGCGCGCATGGGTGACTTGACGGCCCACGGCGGGGTGATCGTGCTCGGCGATTTCACGGTCTTGATCGGCTAGAGCGCCCTAGGATCAGCCACCCGGGTCCGCCGTCCGGTACCAGACCATCTCCGCCTTCCAACCCCCGGCTTGGGCCGCCGTTTTGATACGTTGAGCCCAATCCGGGCCTCGCTGGGCCGCGGGCGTTGCGATGAGACCCGGATCGAACGGTCCCTTGCCGGTCAGCAACAGGAGACCAGACAGGCCGGCGTGGCTGGTTATCACCGATAGGCGATAGCCGTCGTTACCGATGTCGACGATGTTGGCTTTGGCGCGAGGATCCTGCTCCAGCGCCTGAAAGTCCTTTCGGCTGTCGACTTTGAAACTGTCGACCGCACCGGAAGGCTCAAGTCCATAAAGGGCGAAGTCGAGATTGGGATCGCCAATCGCCATGGTGATCACGGCCTTCTGCGACAGGCTTCCATCGGGCTGTTTCTCCAAGGTGTATTTCGCCTGCGATGTCGACAGGCGGCCGCCGGTCACCGAGGTGTCGGCGCGGAAGGCGCGAAACGCGTCCAACGGCGCGCAGGCGGGGGTGTCCACCGGTTGCACCTCGACCGAGTCGACGTCTGGCACGTTCACGCCCGCGGCGCGCGCAGCCTGCAGGACCGCCGTTTCCGTGCCCGCGGGCACGGAGGCCACGCCGGTCAACTTGACCGCGACACCCGCGCCGCTGGGCCCCACGCTGGAGACGTTCAGCCAAGAGCATGGAACGCTGGCCAACGCCGTCTCGATCGCCCGCCGCGCGACCTCGATGTTGGCGCCGCCGCCTGCCGCCGCGATCGCGGCTTGTGGAGGGGCGCCCGGGCCAGCCGGCTTCTTCGCGAGCAGTATGAACGCCAGCGCCCCGACAATAACCACGGCGCCAAGACCGGCGAAAATCAACGGCATAGGCTTCATGCCACCTTGGCGCGCGGGCTTTGGCGCCTTCGCCGATTTGGCGGGTGCGGGCGGTGGGGTCGGGGCGGCCGGGGCGCCATCGAGCATGGCCAAGACCTCGTCCATCGATCTCGCCCTGAGGGTGGGATCGGCGGCCAACATTTTGGTCAGGATCGGGCGCAACTCCGGCGGCGCCGGCGTCACGTCGAGGCCGGCGCGGCGTTTGTCCACCGCGTCGACGAGCGTCGCGCCCATATCAAGGTTGCGCCCGGCGGCCAGCGTCAGGACGACCAGTCCCAGGCTGTAGACGTCCGTCCATGGGCCGATGTCGCGGCCAAAATCGCCAAACTGTTCTGGCGCGACATAGCCCAGCTTGCCAGCGAATCCGTCGCCAACAATTGTCGCCTTCGACGGATCGAGTTCCTTGGCGATTCCGAAATCGATGATCTTCGCTCGATCCAACCGGCTTTGCGGCAGGAGGATATTGTCCGGCGACATGTCCCGGTGCACCGCCCCCAGGTCGTGGGCCGACTTCAGGCCCTCGGCCATGCGGCGCATGAAGGCGCGGAGCTCGGCGGGGCTCGGCGTCACCCGCCCGACGAGATCCGACAGGGGTTCGCCATCCAGAAATTCGGTAACGATGTAGAAGACGCCGAGGCTCGGCTCCTGGGCCAACACCCGGTATTGCACGACCGCCGGGTGTGACAGGCGCGTCAGCGTGCGGGCTTCCTTGCGGAACATGGCCTGGACATTGGCGTCGGCGGCGAGCGACGGCAGCATCACCTTGATCGCCACGCGGTCGTGATCGTCATTGACGTTCACGCCTTCGAACACCTCGCCCATGCCGCCGCGCGCGATCAGGCGTTTGACCTCGTAGATGCCGTTAAGGACCGCGCCAATTTCAACCTGAGCTGCTTTCGCGGAAGCAGATGGTTGAGCCGCGGGCGGAGGAGCCGAAGGTCGCGCCGTAGGCTGCGTTGCCGTGGGCAGCGGGGAGGAGGGCGGCTGCGAGGACGGCATGAACACCGTCCGTGGATCGCCAGGAGGATCTTCGTCGGGCGTCATGACTCTCCGCCGCTTGTCGGCGGAAGCGTATGTTGGGTGACCTGATCACAAGCGACGGCGATCAGGGTGACATTGTCCGGCGCGCCTCTCCCTAGCGCCATTTCCAGCAAGCGACCGCACGCCGGTCCGGGGCGCAGCGCGCCCAGCGTGTGGCCGATCTCGGCGTCGCTGACGATCCCGTGCAGCCCATCAGAGCACAGGAAAAATACATCACCGACCTGAACCTCGTCCGTAACCACATCGACCTCAAGCGTGGGCTCGACGCCGATGGCGCGAGAAACCACATGGCTCATGGGATGGTGCGGCGCATCCTCCGGCGCCAGATAGCCGCGCTCGACCAGTTCCTGCACCTGGGTATGGTCGCGCGAAAGCCGGTGAAGAGCCCCCCCGCGCAGCAGATATGCGCGGCAATCTCCGGCCCACAGGACGGCAAAGCGCCGGTCCTCGATCAATACGGCGACTACCGTGGATCCCATGGGTTTGCCCAACGCCGCCGACTCCGCGCCAATTCGACCGTTGGCCTCGTGCAAGGCGTCGGCGACGATGATCGCGTCGGCGTCAAAGTCCCGGGCAAGCTCGATCTTTGAAAGTCCATCGATGACCGCCTGGGAGGCCCACTGGCCATTTTCAAAGCCGCCCATGCCGTCGGCCACGGCCCACAAGCCGCGTTCGCGGTCGGCCAGAAGGGAATCCTCATTCCTCTTGCGGACCTTGCCGACGTCCGTGCGGGCGGCGTCCACGAGGCGCAGCGGCGCGCTCATGCGCGAACCGCCTGCAACTCCGCGTCTATGAGTCGCGCGGGCGGGCAATCGATGCGCGTCTGGCCGGTCCACCACGCCTCGCAAGTCGGTGGTGTCGATTTGTCCGGCATTCCGTCGAGCACGCCCTGGGCCGTCTCGACCACGGCGTCGGCATCCAGGCCCTCCTGAAAAGCGCGATAGATGAGTTCTTCCATTTGCTCAGCTATGATCTCGCCAAACTCGGCGGCCGGCCCTTCGCCCCCGATCACGATGAAAAAGCGCCGGCCAGCCGCGTCGATCGATGGCGCCAGGGCGCCCGCCTGGCCGGCCGGGCCAAACTCGCTGGGCGCGCGAACGAATCGCCAGACCGGCGACGCTTCGTGAGCAGCCTCGAACCTGTCGCCGAGGGCCGCGCGCGAGCGTTGCAGGTCATCGCTGAGCCAGGTGTCCCACGCCCGCCGCGACCGCGCGGTCAGACCACGCGCGACAAAGTCCCCGAGGCGAGGCAGTTTGCCGAACACGAAGGCCCTCGCCGCGCTCACAGGGTTGCTGGGCAGCGGAACGACCACAGGCTGCCACGTCGGAACGGATCGCGATCCGAATTGAGGTTGAACTTCAGAGTGGCGAAAGCCGCGCCTTCGCCGAAAGTCGCCTTGAACGCGGTTGGGCCAGCGTTCTCCTGTTTGGCCGCGTCCATGAGACGAAACAGGGCCCACGGTCCCTGACCGCTGAAAGTCTTTACCGCCGTGGCCCCATTGTACAACGTCACATGGGCCTCCGGCAGGCCCGAGGCAGACCACATCACCGGCTTTGCGCCCACGGTGCTGTGCTCGAAGCGGTAGATCGTCCCGCCTGAGGAGAATTCCACCGCGTTGACCGCGCCGCCGAAGCCCGCGCCCTCCACCTGAAGCGGAAGGCCGGCCGTTAGGAGGTCGTGGATCTCGTCAGCCTTGTGAAAAGCTTCGGCCGAAAGGGGATCGAGTGTCGCCGCCATCGGATCGGTTGCGTTCCAGCGCCACACGGGTCCCGCCCGGTCGAGGAGTGTCCCAAGCTTCTGGCTGGCGAACGCATCGAACGCCCCGCCCGCGCCAAAGAGGCGCAGCATGTCGGTCACGGCCGCGTCGTTCTGGGAGCCGCCGTTGAAGGGATAGCGGTTTTCGGTCGCCGTCTGGCACTGGGGCAGCAGGTCGGCACGGTAGGAATCGGCCACCGCCCCCTTGGCGGAAGAAACCTGGGCGGTCTTGCCGCCCTGCACCGCGGCGGCGACGAAGCCTTGCAGCAGCGGCGGCGCGCTCGCCGATTGGGCGGCAAGGTTGCCCACCGCCGTCGCCAACTGGCCTTGCAGCGCCGCCCCGCCTAGACCGCCGCCGGCTACCGTCGCGCCAGCATTGGCCGAGCCGGCGTTTTTGATTCCGCTGATAAAATCGTCAATCGGCGCGAGCGTCTTGCCATCACCGACGTAGTCGTCGATCGGTTTGAAATCCGCGGCGATCTGCACCCCGGCGTCAATATTGCCGCCGCCAGATGCGCCCGCGGCCCCGGCCAGCATGGATCCGCCTGGAACCCGCGACGCCATCTGCGACATCATTCCACGGGCCGCGCCACCGCCACCAGAGAAGGTGGTGTTCTTGCGCACTTCGAGCAACACCAATTTCAGCGGCGAGGGGGTGCGTGTGAAAGCGCCGAAAGCCGCCGGGTCATGGAAATAGTCGGCCGGCTGCAGGGCTTTGACCACGCCCTCCCAGGCGGCGATGTAGTCGCGGGCATAGTTTGAGGCCACCCCGGAGCGAACATCGCGCATCTGGCTCTGCACGGCGGTGGTGGCGACGTCGGCGCCCAGAACCCAGGCGTCTTTCCGAAGATCGTCCTCGACCGTCTGAAGGCCCAGCAAATAGGCCCGCTGGTAACCATCGTGGGTGAAGAAATAGGGGACCGAGAGATGCAGCACGGCATCGCCATTGGCGAATGCCTTGCCATCCCCGCTAGCCAGGATTTCGCCGGCGGTCCACGGAGCGCCTTGGCCGGCGGACTTCTGACGCAGGATCGCATAGGCTCGGTCGGCGAGGGACATCTGTTCTACGGTCTGGCGGGCGCTGGCGATGAGGCCGCCGTCAAGCGGCGCGGCGCGGCCCGGCCAGACATCGGCCGGCGCTCCATCCTCGACCAGTGCGTCGAGGTGCTCGCCCAATTCCTTGCGCACTTCCTCACGATCCGCGCCCGGGTAGGCGGTCTGAGCCCAGTCGGACTCGATCCAAGACTTTACCGTCGTGGCGTCGAACGGCCCTTGGCCGCCCAACATCAAATAGACCTTCAGCGCCTCGTAGATGGCTAGCGGCTCGGTCTTATGCTCGCTCATATAGGCTTCGAGCCGCAGCAGAATTCTTGGCAGCATGACGCGCTGAAGGGCGTCGATGTAGGCCTGCTTGGCTTCCGCCGCGTGTCCGCTCTGGTAGAGTCCAAAGGTTGAAAACAAGGGCCGCCCGCTCTTGTGTTGCTCGGCG
>DATCEL010000119.1:0-8699 GCA_036510115.1 Caulobacteraceae bacterium | reverse complement strand
CTCCTCATCGACCATCGAGGCGTCAAAGGTCACATGCTGCAGCTTGCCGCGCATGTCCGTGAACCTCAGGTCCACGTAACCCGCCTCCTTCTCCTTCATCAAAGCCCGGATCTCAGAAGGCGTGGTCATGTTGGTTCGTCCTTGGGATTGAGCACTTGAGGCAAGAGGGTGGGGCGGCGAGCAGCCGCCCCCAGTCGGTTAGGTCTCGTGCAGGGCTTCGCCGTGGATGGCCATGTCGAGGCCTTCCTGCTCGGCCTCCTCGCTGACGCGCAGGCCGGTGGTGTATTTGCACACCATCAGGATCAGGAAGGTGACGACCCCCGACCAGAGGATGGTGCCCACGCAGCCGTAGAACTGGGTGAGCGCGCTGTGAACCTTGCCAGCCGAATTGATCGCCGCGTCGGCGAAGACGCCGGTCAGGATGGCGCCAATGAAGCCGCCAATTCCGTGCACCCCGAACGCGTCCAGGCTGTCATCATACTTGAACGCCCGCTTGAGGAAGACGGCGCCCAGGTAGCAGCCCACGCCGGCGGCGATGCCGATGATGAAGGCGCCATTGGGATTAACGAAACCCGACGCCGGCGTGACCGCCACCAGACCCGCGACCGCGCCTGACGCCAGGCCGAGCATGGTGGGCTTTTTCGACACAACCCACTCGGCGACCATCCAGGCCAGCGCCGCGGCGGCCGTGGCGATCTGGGTATTGGCCATGGCCGCGCCCGCCAGGGCGTTGGCCGCCGTCGCCGAACCGGCGTTGAAGCCGAACCAACCGACCCACAGCAGGCTCGCGCCGATCATGGTGTAGACGAGATTGTTGGGGGCCATGTTGTCGTGCCCCAGGCCTTTGCGTTTGCCCATCACCAGGGCGCAGACGAGGCCCGCGACCCCGGCGTTGATGTGCACCACCGTGCCGCCGGCGAAATCGAGCACGCCGATTTTGGCGCCGAGGAATCCGCCACCCCACACCCAGTGAGCGATGGGCGCATAGACGAAGATCGACCACAGGGTCATGAACAGGAGCAGGGCCGTAAATTTCATGCGTTCGGCGAACGCGCCGCAGATCAGCGCGGGGGTGATGATCGCGAACGTCATCTGAAACATCATGTAGACGTATTCAGGGATGGTGACCGCCGAGCCGGCGATAGCGAACGGTTTGTCCATCGTCACGGATTTCAGCATCACATTGCCGAGGCCCCCCCAGTACTGATTCTGCCCGGGATCGGGGTTCGTGCCGAAGGCGATCGAATAGCTGCACACATACCAGACGACGGTCACCACGCAGGTGATGGCGAAGGATTGCGCGACCGTGGCAATGACGTTCTTGCGCCGGACCATGCCGCCGTAGAACAGCGCCAGACCCGGAATGGTCATCAGCAGCACGAGCGCAACCGACGACAGCATCCAGGCCGTGTCGCCGCTGTTGGGCGCGGCGTTGGAGTTGGCCGCCGGAGCGGTGGCGGCCGGTGCCGGCGTCGCCGCCGGAGTCGCGGGCGCGGTCGATGTGCTGGACGCCGCCGCCGGGACGGCTGTGTTTGACTGCGCCGTGGCGCTGGGCGCCACCGAGACTGTGGCCAGTATGGCGACGGCGGCCACCGCGGCCATGGCGTGCTTGAGGTCGACCTGGAAACGACGGGTCATGCCGGGTGATCCTGTTCTGTGAGAGTCTTGTGGAGGGGTTGAATTGTCAGAGGGCGGTCAGGCCGGTTTCGCCGGTGCGGATGCGCACAGCCTCTTCGACCGGCAAGACGAAGATTTTGCCGTCGCCGATCTTGTCGGATGACGCCGCGCCCTTGATGGCTTCGATCGCCTTGGCGACCAGTTCATCCTGGATCACCGCTTCGATGCGCATCTTGGGCAGGAACGTCGCCTTGTATTCGGCGCCGCGGTAAATCTCGGTGTGGCCCTTCTGGCGCCCGTGGCCATGGGCCTCGGTGACGGTCATGCCCTCGACGCCGGCCGCCACCAAGGCGTCGCGGACGTCATCGATCTTGAACGGCTTGATAATCGCTACGACCATCTTCATTGGCAGCCTCGAATCTCCCTTGCCGGAAACAGCACGTGATTGATGTGTCAGTCAGGCGATCGCGTTGGTCCGACATCCGCGATGGACCAGCGAGATTGCCCGGAATGCCTAATTGTGCGGCGCAATAGTCGGTGCGGCGCCCAGACGATTGGCGCCGTCCGGCCGATCAGGCGCTGGCTGCCCTTTTCCTCGCCGGTGCGCGGAGGGCATAGTGATGCGCGAGACTCATGATGAAAGCCGCGTCCTTGCCCCTCGATCTCTCGATCGCCGATCCTACCGCTTCGGTTGAAAGCATCGAAGCCGGGCTGGCGGGCGTCGGCTATATCGCCTCACGTCGAATCGCCACGGCCCTCTACATGGCCTCGCATCTGCAAAAGCCGATCCTCGTCGAGGGCGTGGCAGGGGTCGGCAAGACAGAGTTGGCCCTGAGCACGGCCCAGCTCATGGGCCTGCCGTTGATTCGTTTGCAGTGTTACGAGGGCCTCGACGAAACGCGCGCGCTCTATGAGTGGAAATACGGCAAGCAGCTTCTCTACACACAGATTCTCAAAGACCACCTCGGGCCGGCGCTCGGCGAAGCGCCCGATCTCGCCTCGGCCATGACCCGTCTGGAGGGCGTCGGCGATCTCTTCTTCTCCGAGACCTTTCTAGAGCCTCGGCCGTTACTGCAGGCGTTGAGGGTTGAAGGCGGCGCGGTTCTGCTCATCGACGAGATCGACAAGAGCGATGAAGCGTTCGAGGCTTTCCTTCTCGAAATGCTGTCCGCTTTTCAAATCTCAATCCCCGAGATCGGCGTGGTCAGGGCCACCACCCCGCCCATGGTGTTCCTCACCTCCAACAATGTCCGCGATCTCGGTGATGCGCTGAAGCGGCGCTGCCTGCACCTGCACATTCCCTTGCCTGACCAGAGGCTCGAGGAACGGATCGTGGCCGCCCGCGTGCCCGAGATCGACGCTCGCCTGCGTGTGCATCTGGTCACCTTCGTCCAGAATCTTCGCCGGCTCGACTTGCGCAAGACGCCATCGATCTCCGAGACCGTGGACTGGGCCCGCGCGCTGGTCCTCCTTCATGCCCGCACGCTCGATCCTTCCCTCGTGCGCGAAACGCTGAGCGTTTTGCTGAAATACGAACAGGATGTCGTCGCCGCGGACGCCATGCTCGGCGACCTCCTCGGGCGGCCGGTGGAGGGGAGCGATGGCGCCGGCTGAACCGGCTCATCGGGTGTTGGAGGACTTCATTCGCGCTCTGCGCGCCAGCGAGGTGCGTGTTTCTCCCGCCGAAGCGATCGATGCACACCGAGCCCTCGCCGATGTCGGCTTCGCCGATCGGACCCTCGTCAAGGACGCTCTTGCCGTGACCCTGGCCAAGGATGCGGAGGAGGTTACGCGCTTCGACGCGTGTTTTGAGACCTTCTTCGCTCGACGAGAGTTCACCGGCTGCGCCGACGGCGCGTCGGCGGCGCCAAGCGCGAGCCTCGAGGAAATCATCGTTGCTGGCGACCGGTCGGCGCTCGCCGAGGCCATGGAGACGGCGGCGGGGCGCGCCGGCGCGGCCCTTATCCAGCTTTCCACTCAACGCGGGCTCCTCACGCGGCGCGTCCTGGATGAAATGGGCCTGCGCGGCCTGGAGGCCCGCATCGCTTCACTACGCGAATCCGAGGAGCCCGGTGACAGCGCTCTCGCGGAAAGTCTCACTCGTGGGCGGGCAGATCTGTTCGTCCAGGCGAAGGCCTTTATTGAGCGGCAGGCGAAGCTCTACGCCAGTGAGACCGGGCGGCGGCTGCGCGACCAGATTCTGGCCACTCAGGCCTTCACTTCCGTCGCCGACGAAGACGTCAGGAGCATGGAGGCGTTGGTGCGGCGCATGGCCAAGCGTCTGGCCCAGCGCTATGCGCGCCGCCGCCACCGCGCCAAGGTCGGAAAACTCGATGTTCGCCATACCATCCGCCGCAGCCTCGCCCACGACGGCGTGCCGTTCGACCTGGCTTGGAAGCGTGAAACGATCGAAAGGCCCCAGATCGTCGTTGTCTGTGACGTGTCGCGATCGGTGGCGGCGGCGGCCCAGTTCCTGCTGTTGTTCCTCTACAGTCTGAAGGAAGTGGTCGAACGCCTCGACGCTTTCGCCTTTTCCGACCGTCTCGTTTGCGTCGATGATCTGCTGGACGACGAAACCGTGGACGACGCGATCATCCTGATCCTCGAGCGGATCGGTTTTCGGCCCACGGACTATGGGCGGGCGCTTGAGGATCTCTTCGCCCCGCACGGCGCGCGTCTCGATCGGCACACCACGGTGATCATCCTCGGCGACGGGCGATCGAACCATGCCGAACCGCGACTGGACCTGATGCGTCGCTTGAGCGACCAGACCCGCTCGATCATCTGGCTTAATCCGGAGCCGGTGACCTACTGGGGCCAGGGCGACTCGAAAATGGACGCCTATGCTCGCTTCTGCCGCGTGGCCAAGACCTGCAACACGCTGAAGAGCTTGGAGCGGATCATTGAGGACGTGCTGCGCACCTATCTGCCGAGATGATCGCCGAAATCACCGGCATGGGTTTAGATTGACGCCATGACGGACATTCAGACTGACAGCGTTTCGGATGCGGGCAACGCCAAGCCCTACTCCGTCTCGGAGTTGGCCTTCGCCCTCAAGCGTACGATCGAGGGGGCCTATGGGTTCGTGCGGCTGCGTGGCGAGCTCTCCAAGGTCACCTTCCACGGCAATGGCCACGTCTATCTCGACCTCAAGGACGAGCGAGCGGCCATCGCCGGCGTCGTCTGGCGCGGCCAAGCCGGAACCCTGGCCGTTCGACCGGAGACCGGGCTCGAGGTCATCGTCACCGGCCGCATCACCACCTATCCTGGCCGCTCGCAGTACCAGATCGTCATCGAAACCATGGAGCCGGCTGGTGTCGGCGCCCTGCTGGCGCAACTCGAGCGATTGAAGACGAAGTTAGCGGCGGAGGGGTTGTTCGCGGCGGAACGCAAGCGCGCCCTGCCAGCCATGCCGGCGACGATCGGGGTGATCACCAGCCCGACCGGAGCGGTCATCCGCGATATCCTTCACCGCATTTCCGACCGCTGGCCTTGCCGGGTGATTGTCTGGCCGGTGGTCGTGCAGGGCGATCAGGCCGCCAGCCAGGTCCGCGCCGCCATCGAGGGCTTTGGCGCCCTTGTTCCTGGCGGTCCTATTCCGCGACCCGATCTGATCATTGTCGCTCGCGGCGGTGGCTCGGTGGAGGATTTGTGGCCGTTCAACGACGAGGCTCTGGCCCGCGCGGTCGCGGTATCGGCGATTCCGCTCATCTCCGCCGTCGGCCATGAGACCGACACCACCCTGATCGATTTCGTCTCCGACCGTCGCGCGCCCACGCCGACGGCGGCCGCGGAGCTGGCGACGCCGGTTCTGGCTGACCTCGCGGCCAGCCTTCAGGATCATGGCCGACGCCTTTCCCGCAGCGGTGGTCAGTTCATAGAGATCCGTCGCACCCGCCTGTCCGCCGCCGCGCGCTCTCTCCCGAGACCGGTGGATCTGATGGCGATCGCCAGTCAGTCTCTGGACCTCGCCGCCTCACGCCTGGGCGCCGCCCTGCAGCGCAATGTCGACCGTCACCGGCATGAATTGACCCGAGGCGCCTCGGCGCTCCGGCCGCGCCTGCTCATATCCAGCCTCGAGATCAAATCCCGCCAGACAGGTCAGGTCGGCGCCCGCCTCGCGCCGTGCGTCAGGCGTCGCATCGAGACGCTGAGCGAACGCATGACCGGCATGGGCAAGATTCTCGTTTCGCTCGAGCCCAAGGCGCCGCTGAAGCGCGGTTTCGCCCTGGTCCGCGGCCCGGACGGCCATCTGGCCAAGCGCGCCAGCGATCTGGCCCCCGGTGCGCGCATCGATCTGGAATTCATCGACGCCCGCGTGGCCGCGCGGGTCGACGGCGAGCCTCCTTTCGCGTTAAGTCCGCCTCCATGAATGCGCATGACAAAGATTTCGTCGGCGGGACCGAGCAGCCGGCGGTGGTCAGGTACGGTGATGGCGAATTCACCGTCGTCCGCCAAGGCCGCTTCGTCATCTGCGCGGTCAGTGGCCGCCGCATTCCCCTGGAAGCCCTGCGCTACTGGAATCCAATCACCCAGGAGGCCTTCGCCGGGTCGGCCGAAGCCCTCGCCCGTTGGAAAGACCTCAATCCTCGCTGACGGTATCGACGGGCGTCCAACGCAGTCGCGGCCGACGGGCAGCCAGAGTCTCATCGAGGCGCCGCAGTGGCGCATGAAACGGCGCGCCCTTGAACCGCTCTACATCGCCCGCGCGCACTGCCTCAGCCAGACGCAGCATGGCGTCGCAGAATCGGTCGAGTTCACGGCGGGGCTCGGTCTCGGTCGGTTCGACCAGCATCGCCCCGTGCGCCACCAGGGGGAAGTACATGGTCATGGGGTGAAAGCCCTCGTCGATCAGGGCCTTGGCGAAATCCAGGGTGGTGACGCCGCTTCCCTCGAGCCAGGCGTCGTCGAACAGGGCTTCGTGCATGCACGGGCCATCCGGAAAGGCGACGCTCAACGTCCCGCCGAGCCGCGCCTTGATATAGTTGGCGTTGAGCACCGCGTCCTCGGCCACTTGACGCAGGCCGTCGGCGCCATGGCTCTTCATGTAGGCGAGAGCGCGAACGTACATGCCCATCTGGCCGTGGAAGGCGCACAGCCTGCCAAGCGTGGCGGCGGCCTCGCCGTCACCGTGCTCGACAAGTTCGAACCCTCGCTCGGTATGGATGACCCATGGCGTCGGCGCGTGGCGCGCAAGGGCCTCGCTCATCACCACCGGACCAGCCCCCGGTCCGCCGCCGCCGTGCGGGGTTGAGAAGGTTTTGTGCAGGTTGATGTGCATGGCGTCGACGCCGAGATCGCCCGGCCGCACGCGACCCACGATGGCGTTGAAGTTCGCCCCATCGCAATAGAAATAAGCCCCGGCCGCGTGGGTCAGGCGGGCGATCTCGATCACGTCGCGCTCGAAGAGGCCGCAGGTGTTGGGGTTAGTCACCATCACCGCCGCGACGTTGTCATGCAGCTTGTCGGCCAAGTCGGCGAGATCAACGCGCCCGTCCGCGGTCTGGGCGATTTCGACCACGCCATAGCCGGCGAGAGCTGCGGTGGCCGGATTGGTGCCGTGGGCCGAGGTGGGGACAAGGACGGTCTTGCGCGCATCGCCCCGGGCCTCGTGAGCGGCGCGGATGGCCAACAGGCCGCAGAGTTCGCCGTGCGCGCCGGCCTTGGGCGAAAGCGCCACCGCCGGCATGCCGGTCAAGGTCTTTAGCCAATGGGCCAACTGATCCATCAAAGCCAGCGCGCCCTGGACCGTGGACACCGGCTGCAGCGGATGGATATCGGCGAACCCCGCCAGACGCGCCACCTTCTCGTCCAGGCGCGGGTTGTGCTTCATGGTGCACGAACCCAGCGGATAGATCGCCAGGTCGATGGCGTGGTTCTTCTGACTAAGGCGCACATAGTGGCGCACCGCCTCCGGCTCGGAGAGTCCCGGCAGGCGGAGCGGTTCGCAGCGCGTCAGGCCGTCGAGATCGTCTGTCGGGCAGTCCTCGTCGGGCAGATCGACACCGGTCTTGGCCCAGCCTCCGAGTTCAAAGATCAGCGGTTCGTCCTGGAGCAAGGCGTGGGCTCCCCCGGCGGGGCTGGCGGCGTCGCTCTCCGGTCGGGTCGGGCGACCGATGCTGGCGAGGCTCATCGGACAAGCTCCTCGGCGAGCGCGCCGGCGAAGACGGCGATGTCGTCGTCCGTGGTCGTCTCGGTGGCGCAGACAAGTAGGACATCGTCCATGCCGGCGGTGGGATCGAGCCGGCTGAACGGCACGCCGCCCAGGATGCCGCGCCCGGCCAGGGCTTCGACCACGTTCGCGGCGGGCTCGGGCAGCCGGAGAGCGAATTCGTTGAAGAAGCGGGGCGTCAGCACCTCGACGCCGGCCACGGCGGCGAGGGCCTCGCGCAGCCGTCTTGCCCGAGCATGATTGATCCTAGCAAGCTTGGCCAGGCCTGTTCCGCCGAGCAGCGACATGTGGATGGTGAAGGCCAGGGCGCAAAGTCCCGAGTTGGTGCAGATGTTGGACGTCGCCTTGTCGCGGCGGATGTGCTGCTCGCGCGTCGACAAGGTGAGAACGAAGCCCCGCTGACCAGCCGCGTCCACGGTTTCGCCGCAGAGCCGCCCGGGCATCTGCCGGGTCAGGGCTTCGCGGCAGGCGAACAGGCCGACATAGGGGCCGCCGAAGTTCAGCCCCACGCCGATCGAGGCGCCCTCGGCCACGGCTATGTCCGCGCCCATCTCGCCGGGCGATTTGAGCATGCCGAAAGCGACAGCCTCGGTGGTGACGACGATGGTCAGGGCGCCGGCGGCGCGCGCCGCCTCGGCGATCCGCGTCACATCGGTCACTGTCCCAAATACGTTCGGCGTCTGGACGACCACGCAGGCCGTATCGCCATCGATGGCCGCCAGCACCGCGTCCTCGCCGTCGATGGCCGCGGGCAGGCGTACGGTTTCTATGCCGGCCGAATGGGCGAGCGTATGGGCCGCCTCGTCGTAGTGCGGGTGCACGCCACCCGACAGGATCGCCTTGCCGCGCCGCGTCAGGCGCTGGGCCATCAGCACCGCTTCAGCGGTGCCGGTGGACCCGTCATAAACCG
>DATCEL010000118.1:0-3713 GCA_036510115.1 Caulobacteraceae bacterium | reverse complement strand
GCGCGCAGAGAATTGCCGTGCGCGGCCACGAGCACGCATTCGCCGGCGGCCAACGGTGGCGCGATCTCGGCGAGCCAGTAGGGCAGCACGCGCTCCAGGGTTGTCTTCAAGCTCTCCGTGGCCGGCACGGCGACGCCCTGGTAGCGCCGATCGCCGGAAAGATCGAGCGAGCCGCCGGGGGCCAGCGGCGGCGGGGCGACGTCATAGGACCGCCGCCAGATCTTGACCTGCGCTTCGCCGTGACTCGCCGCCGTCTGCGCCTTGTCGAGGCCGGTGAGCGCGCCGTAGTGGCGTTCGTTAAGCCGCCAGTCGTTAGCCAGGGGAACCCATGCCTGATCGGCGGCGGCGAGCGCCAGCCACGCGGTGCGGATAGCGCGCGTGAGCACCGAGGCGAAGGCGCGATCGACGGCGATTCCGGCCTCGCGGATCAGTTCGCCACTACGGGCGGCTTCCGCCTCGCCGCGGGTTGTCAGGTCGACATCGACCCAGCCGGTGAAGCGGTTTTCCAGGTTCCACTGGCTTTGGCCGTGGCGGAGCAGCACCAGTGTCGGCATGGACGTCCTCGGCGATGGGTCGGCGGCCGGGCTAGAGCCAAGCGCGGGTCCCCGTCAAGCGCGCGGGCGATGGCGTCCGGCGTTCATCGTCGTTATAGGCGGCGCCGTGCCCGCTCGCCTGATCCTGTCTCTGATGGCCCTCGCGGCCGTGGCCCTCGTCGTCCTGGCGCTGGTCTGGCCGCAAGGCTCGGGGCGCCGCTCGCCGGCGCCGTTCGGTCACGCCGTGGCGCCGATCAACCCGGGCGCGCGTTGAGCTTGGACGGGTTTCCCACTCATGGAGCACGATTGATGTTTCCGACGCCGCGCTCCGATCTCTTGCCCAATACCGCTGAGTACGAGGTTACCCCGCTGGTCAAGGCGACCGGCTTTCGCGAATACGACGCCCGCTGGCTGCTGGGCCCCGACATCAATCTGATGGGCGTGCAGGCCCTGGGCCTGGGACTGGGAACCTATCTTCGTGAACTGAGTGAGAAGCGGATCGTCGTCGGCCATGATTTCCGCGCCTACTCCCTGTCGGTCAAACAGGCTCTGACCCTGGGGCTGACAGCGGCCGGGTGCGAGGTGCTGGACATCGGCCTCTGTCTGTCGCCAACCGCCTATTTCGCCCAGTTCGATCTGCCCGCGCGCTGCGTGGCCATGGTCACCGCTAGCCACAACGAGAACGGCTGGACGGGGGTCAAGATGGGCGCCAACCCGCCGGTGACCTTCGGCCCCGAAGAGATCGGGCGTCTGAAGGCGATCGTGCTCGGCGGCGAATTTCGGCCGCGCGAGGGCGGCTCGGTCACGCAGGTCGAAGGTGTCGGCGAGCGCTATATCGCCGACGCGGCGGCGCGCTGCATTCTGAAACGGCGGTTGAAGGTCGTCTGCGCCTGCGGCAACGGCACCGCCGGCGCCTTCGCCCCCGAGGCGCTGCGGCGCATGGGCGCCGAGGTCATCGAAATGGATTGCGACCTCGACTACACATTTCCCCGCTACAATCCCAACCCCGAAGACTCCGAGATGCTGAGCGCCATGGGGGAGGCCGTGCGCGCCCACGGGGCCGATCTGGCCCTGGGTTTCGACGGCGACGGCGATCGGTGCGGGGTGGTGGACGACGAGGGCGAGGAGATCTTCGCCGACAAGATCGGTCTGATGCTGGCCCGCGATTTGGCCCCGCGTCATCCGGGCGCGAAGTTCGTCGTCGATGTGAAGTCCACCGGCCTCTACGCCACCGACGAGATCCTCGCCGCCAACGGCGCGAGCACGCTCTACTGGAAGACCGGCCACAGCTATATTAAGCGCAAGACGGCCGAGATCGGCGCCTTGGCCGGGTTCGAAAAGTCCGGGCACTTTTTCTTCGGGCCGCCCCTGGGGCGCGGCTATGACTGCGGCCTGACGGCGGCGGCGGCGATCCTGGCGATGCTCGACCGCAATCCCGGCAAAAAGCTCAGCAACCTGAAGCGCGACCTACCGGTGGCCTTCACCTCCCTGACCATGAGCCCCCACTGCGCCGACGAGGTGAAGTACGACGTGGTCGAGCAGGTGGTGAAGGAATACCAGGCGGTCTTCGAGCGTGGCGACCGGATCCTCGGCCGCGCCATCGCCGAGGTAATCACCGTCAACGGCGTGCGCGTGGCCCTCGAAGACGGTTCGTGGCTGCTGGTCCGGGCCTCGTCCAACAAGCCGGAGATCGTCGTGGTTGTCGAAAGCACGCGTTCGGCCGATGACATGCGGGCTCTCTTCCACCAGGAAGTAAAACCGAGACTGGCCGCGCACCCGGAAATCGGCGCCTACAACCAGGAAATCTGACGACTTCGACGAGAGGGGTGCTGAGCCATGCGCGTGGTGATGATCGGGACGGGGTATGTGGGTCTGGTGTCGGGGGCGTGTTTCGCCGACTTCGGCCACGTGGTCACCTGCATCGACAAGGACGCCGGCAAGATCGCCCGCCTCGTCTCGGGCGTCATGCCGATCTTCGAGCCGGGTCTGGAAGAACTGGTCGAACGCAATGTGCGCGAGGAGCGGCTGTTCTTCACCACCGACGCTTCGACGGCGGTGGCCCAGGCCGACGCGGTGTTCATCGCCGTGGGCACGCCATCGCGTCGCGGCGACGGCCACGCCGATCTAAGCTTCGTGCATGAGGCGGCCCGCGAAGTGGCCGCCCTCATCGACGGCTTCACCGTCGTGATCACCAAGTCCACGGTGCCGGTGGGAACCGGCGACGAGATCGAGGCCCTGATGCGCACCGCGAGGCCGGAGGCCGACATCGCCGTGGTCTCCAACCCCGAATTCCTCCGCGAAGGTTCGGCGATCGAGGATTTCAAACGGCCCGATCGCGTGGTTGTCGGCTTGGACGATGAGCGCGCGCGGGCGGTGATGCACGAAATCTATCGCCCGCTCAGCCTCAACGAGACGCCGATGATCGTCACCGACCGGCGCACCTCGGAGCTGATCAAATACGCCGCCAACGCCTTTCTGGCGATGAAGGTCACCTTCATCAATGAGATCGCCGATCTCTGCGAGGCGGTGGGCGGCGATGTCCAGCAGGTGGCCCGTGGCATTGGTCTGGACAAGCGCATCGGCGCCAAGTTCCTGCATGCCGGGCCGGGCTACGGCGGCTCGTGTTTTCCCAAAGACGCTCGGGCCCTGGCCCGCACGGCCCAGAGCGTCGGCGCGCCCGTCCGCTTGGTGGAGGCGACCATCGAGGTCAATGAGCGGCGCAAGCGGGCCATGGCCGGCAAGATCGCCGCCGCGCTCGGCGGCGAACTTACGGGCAAGGTTGTCGGCGTCCTCGGCCTGACCTTCAAACCCAACACCGACGATGTGCGCGAAGCGCCGTCGCTCGACATCGTGCCCGCCTTGATCGCCGGCGGGGCCAGCGTCCAGGCTTTCGATCCCGAGGGCCACGAGGCGCACGCGCTGCTACCGGGGGTGGCGTTCAAGCCGGGACCCTATGAGGCAGCCGAAGGCGCCGACGCCCTGGTGATCCTTACCGAGTGGGATCAGTTTCGCGCCCTCGATCTCGACCGGATCAAGGAGCTGATGCGCGCGCCGCTGATCGTCGATCTGCGCAACATCTATCGCCCGAGCGAACTGCGCTCGCGCGGCTTTACCTATGTGAGCGTGGGTCGGCCCTGAGGGGGGGCAACTGATCCTCCCCCGATTTCGGGGGAGGGGGCC
>DATCEL010000117.1:0-2354 GCA_036510115.1 Caulobacteraceae bacterium | reverse complement strand
CTACAAGCCGCTCGATTTCCTCACCGTCCATGACGATGGCCATGTCAAAAGGCGCATCGCCTATGTGCTGAATATGACCCCGAAATGGAAGCCGGACTGGGGCGGCGCGCTGCAATTCTATGACCGCGACGACCACATTGAGGAGGGCTATTTACCGACCTTCAACGCGCTGAACATCTTCCGCGTGCCGAGGCGTCACTCGGTCACGCAGGTCGCCTCGTTTGGAGGATTGCGATTTTCGGTCAGCGGTTGGTTTGAGCCCGAGCCGCGCCATGCTGCTTCAGTCGCGCAGAGCCCAGCCGCCACGGACCCCGCGAACAGTTAGGCGCCGCTATTTGTTTCCTTAAGTTCGCGTCGGAGACGGGCGGTGGTGCAATATGTGTGACGACGCCAGACCCCTCTCCCTACCCCCTCCCCTTGGGGGTGTTTGGACCGGGGACATGGGTTACACCTGTTCGGGGACATGGGTGACACATTCGTTGATGATGCACACCGGATCGCGCAGGTCGATCTGCGCGATCCGGTGTGCGGCGAACATCGCATCCCAGACGCCGTCCGTGGTGGTTGGGCGCAGGCCGACGTGCTCGCCGTGGAACGCCTTTGGCAGCAGCAGGGTGCGCCCATGAAAGCTCACCCGGCCGCCCTGCTGGACGATGCGGACCTGGTCGAGCGGGTCATACTCGATCGCTGCCAGCAATTCGGGATAGTCGCGCCAACTTGGCCGGTAGCGGCTGGCCGGCACCGCGAGGCTCAGTGCCTCATGCGGCCGCTCGGCGTTGTAGACGTGGCGGAATCCATCGAAAGCGTGCTGGCAGGCCGCCAAGTCAGGGTAGCTCTGGCGGGTGATCACGTCGCGCTTGAGCGTGCGATGGAACCGCTCGTCCTTGCCGTTGGTCTGCGGATGGTAGGGTCGGCTGTGGCCGACCCGGATGCCGAGCCGCAGCAACCAGACCGTCAGCGGCGTGTAGCGCGTGCCCGGTCCGTCGCCCCACGGGCTGCCGTTATCCATGTTCATCCGCTCCGGCAGCCCATAGCGGCGAAACGTCGCCACCAGGCACGAGCGCACGGTCGCCGTCACCTCGTCGGCGCAGGCGGTCAGGCACACCACGTAACGGCTGTGGTCGTCGAGCACCGTCAGCGGATGGCAGCGGCCGCCGCCGATGCCGAAATGGCCTTTGAAGTCCATTTGCCACAAGGCGTTCGGCACCGGGTGCTCGAAGCGGGTGACGGCGGGGCGGGCCGCTTCCGCGACCTCCAGGCGATCGTGTCGGCGCAGGATCGCGGTGATGGTCGAGGCCGCCGGAACCGCGTCCTCGCCCTGATCGCGCAGCCGCCGGTGCAACTTCCGCCCGCCCCAGCTCGGCTGGCTGTCGCGCAACCCCAGCACCATCGCCTCAGCGCTCGCCGGCGTCCGCCGCGGGCTGCCCCGGGGTCGGCGCGAGCGGTCCTCCAGGCCACTTCCCGCGGCCACCCGCGCCAGCCACTTGTAGCCCGTTTTGCGGCTGATCCCAAACCGACGGCACAGCCGCGAGACGTTCGCCCCCGCCATGCCCGCCAAGCTCACGAACTCCATCCGGTTATCCATGCATGACACTTCCCGCCATGGCACGACGCGAGCCCTCCCGCACCCATTCCACAGCTCAAAGTGTCACCCATGTCCCCGAACACCTGTTACCTATGTCTCCGGTCTGTACACCCGGAGGGAGAGGGGGAAGGAGAAGGATTACTTCCCCCTCCCCCTTGGGGAGAGGGCCGGGGCGGGGGGGATCAGCCGCGTCGTCGCCGTCCGTGGTTTGAGCAGCATCACCAGCGCCACGCCGACGACGATCAGCGCCGCCCCTTCGAAATGATACAGGTACAACCGCTCGCCGAGCAGGAGGTAGGCGAGGATCGCGACGAACACCGTCTGTAGATAGAGGAATACCCCGGCCTTGGCGGCGCCGAGCGCACCGACGCTCCAGTTGAACAGATAGTACATCAGCGCCCCGCCCGGCGCGGCGACATACGCGAGCGCCAGCAATCCGCTGGCGTTGAGGTGGGTGCGCTCGCCGTCGAAGATCTCCCACATGTACAACGGCAAGGCGACCAGCGCCGAGGCGCACAACAGGAGCTGCAACAACGGCAACGCGTCGAGCGCGAACTTCGCGCGCCGCAGCAGCACGCTGTACACCGCGAAGCAGCAGGCGGACGCAACGATCCAAAGCTCGCCGATGTTCATCTTGAGCGCCAGCAGCGCGCCGAGATCGCCGCGCGCGACGATCACCACCATGCCGGCCAGCGCAACCAGCGAGCCGAACGCCTGCCACGGTCCCATCGCCTCGCCGAGCATGAAGCGGGCGAGGATCATGGTCAGG
>DATCEL010000116.1:0-6897 GCA_036510115.1 Caulobacteraceae bacterium | reverse complement strand
GGCGGCTTGACGCGCTGGCGCTGACGGCGCGCCACGCCGGTGTCGCCGGTGCGCGACTCGGCCTTGATCTTCAAGGACATTTCAGCGATCGGCGCGGCGAGGTTGCGCTCGATATCCACCGCCAGGGCTTTCAGAGGTGAGATGTAGAGCGTGTGCACGCCGGCCGGCGCGTTCGGCGGCGGCCGTTCGGCAAGTTCGATCAGGCTCGGCAGAAATCCGGCCAAGGTCTTTCCCCCGCCAGTGGGCGCGATCAGCAAGGCGTGGCGGCCCTCGCGCGCCTTCTCGACCATGGCCACCTGGTGCGAACGCGGCGTCCAGCCCCGGCCGGCGAACCAGTCGGCGAAAAGCGGGGGAAGCGTCGAAGGCGGGCGACCGTCGTCCATCGATCAGGCGATACCACCGTCGCCCAGGCGCGCCAATCAATGTTCCCGTTCCGTTTCCCCGCGGCTTGGGCTACCAACGGCCCGTGAACGCTCCCTCGCCCGCGCTGGATCTCGCCCCGACGCTGGTCGTCCTGCCGGGTGGTCTCTGCGCCGTGGCCGACGGCGCTGGCGCGCGGGCCATCGACGCTGGCGAAGCGCGCGAACTTCTCGAGGGCGGCCCGGTCTTGCTGGTCCACGCGGCGATGACCGCCCAGCGTCTTGGCCTACGTCCGCCGCCGCGCGCGCCCCGGCTCTTCGACGCCCTGGAGCTGTGGGCGTTCGTGCGGCCGGCCAGCTTTTGCGCGCCATCCGCCGCCGGGCTCACTCTGGCCGCCGGCCTCGCCGAACCGCACGGCGCGCAAGCCCAGGCCACGAGCCTGCGCGAGGTGGCGAGCCTACTGCTCGCGGAATTGACTGCCCGCCCGACGCCCAGCCGCGACGAGGCCCTGGCCCAGGCTGAAACCCTCGGGCGCGCCGGCTGGGCCTGGGCGCCGGCGGTGATCGGCGCGCTGCGCCTGGGCCCGCTCGGCAAGCCCTGGCGCGGCTCGGGTCTCGATGTCTGGGGCCGCATCGGCGAATGGGAGGACGAGGGTCCGGCGGGCGAGCCCGGCTCAGAGCGCGTTGACCCAGCCGCCGCGGCGGCGCGCCTCGCCCAGCTCCTCGAGCGCTCGGGCCTGCACGAAGCCCGGCCGACCCAGGCCGCCTTCGCCGCCGAGACCGCCCACGCCTTCCAGCCCCGCGAGCGGGAGGGCGAGCCGATGATGATGCTGGCCGAGGCCGGCACCGGCGTCGGCAAGACCCTTGGCTATCTCGCGCCCGCGTCGCTTTGGGCGGAGGCCAACGGGCCGGCGGTGTGGATCTCCACCTACACCCGCGCCCTCCAGCGTCAGATCGAGCGCGAGAGCCGGGCTCTTTTCCCCGATCCGGCCGTGCGGGCGCGCAAGTCGGTGGTGCGCAAGGGGCGCGAGAATTACGTCTGCCTGCTCAACTTCCAGGAGGCCGCCAACGCCGCCCAGCTCGGCGGGGCGGACCTCATCGGTTTGGGCCTCGCCGCCCGCTGGCTTCGCGCCACCACCGACGGCGACATGACCGGCGGCGATTTTCCGGCCTGGCTGCCGACCCTGTTCGCCGTCAGCCCGCAGGCTCAGGCGAGCGCGGCCAACCTTGTCGATCGCCGCGGTGAGTGCATGCACGCCGCCTGCGCGCACTATCGCGCCTGTTTCATCGAAAAGGCCGTGCGCGCCTCGCGCCGCGCCGATCTGGTCATCGCCAACCATGCCCTGGTGATGAGCCAGGCGGCGTTCGACGGCGCGCGCACGGCGCGGGGCGGGTGTCCAGACGTGGAGACGGCGCAACTTCGTCGGGTGGTCTTCGACGAGGGCCATCATCTGTTCGACGCCGCCGACGCGGCCTTTTCCGCCGTGCTTTCCGGCGCCGAGGCGGCCGAGATGCGGCGCTGGATCCGCGGGCCCGAAGGCCGTGGGAGACGCGGTCGCGGACTGGAGATGCGGCTGGGCGACATGTTGAGCGAGCGGGAGGGCGCGCTCGGCGCCCTGCGAGACGCCGCCCGGGCCGCCGCCCAATTGCCGGCCGAGGGCTGGTCCGGGCGGATCGCGCCGGGCGCCGGCGAAGTCAGCCCGTCCGGTCCGGTCGAGATCTTCCTCACCGCCGTCCTCGAGCAACTTCGCGCCCGCGCCTCGCCGTCGGACGTCGGCATGGAATGCGCCGCGCGCCCGGCCCTCGACCGCGTGCGCGAGACGGCGCGGGCGGCGGCGCTCGCGGTTGGTTCGGTGGAGGCCCCGCTACTGGCGCTGGCCGTCCATCTGGCCGACCTGCTGGACGATGAGGCCGACACGCTCGGGCCGGGCGAGAGGGCGCGCATCGAAGGCGCGCTCCGCGGTTTGGATCGACGAGCGCGGATGATCTTGCCGGCCTGGCGCTCGATGCTCGCGGCCATCGACGAAAATGCCGAGGACGACCCCGACTTCGTCGACTGGTTCGACGCCACCTTTCTCTACGGCCGCGTGGTCGACGCCGCTTGTCGCCGCCATTGGGTCGATCCCACCGAGCCGCTGACGACGGCGGTGATCTCCCGCGCGCATGGCGTCCTGGTGACCAGCGCCACTCTGACCGATCCGACCCTTGCCGATCCCTTCGCCCTGGCCGAGATGCGCACCGGCGCGGCGCGTCTGCCGGAACGACCCAAGACCCTGCGTCTCGCCTCCCCGTTCGACTATGGACTGAACGCCCGCGCCCTGGTGGTCACCGACGTGGCCAAGGACGATCCGCGCCAGGTGGCCGCGGCCATGCGCGAACTCTTCGCCGCCGCCGGCGGCGGGGCGCTGGGCCTGTTCACCGCCATCCGGCGTTTGCGCGCGGTGCATGAGGAAATGGTCGGGCCGCTGGCCGACCGCGGCCTCGCCCTCTACGCCCAGCATGTCGATCCGCTCGACGCCGGAACCTTGATCGATATTTTTCGCGCCGAAGAGGACGCCTGCCTGCTTGGCACAGACGCGGTGCGCGACGGCGTCGACGTGCCGGGCCGCTCGCTCCGCCTGCTGGTCTTCGACCGCGTCCCTTGGCCCCGGCCCGATATACTCCACAAGGCCCGGCGGGAGCGCTTTGGCGGCAAGAGCTATGACGACGCCGTGGCCCGGGCGCGCATCGCCCAGGCGTTCGGACGGTTAATTAGGCGGGCAGACGATCGGGGAGTCTTCGTCATGCTCGACGCCGCCGCCCCCACGCGCCTTTTCGCCAGCCTGCCGGACGGGGTGACCATCGAGCGCGTGGGCCTAGTGGAAGCCATCGAGACGGTCGCCACTCACCTGTCGGGCGCGGGGCCGCCGGGCGAATACGCCAGCTAGTCTGGCGGTCCCCGGTCGTCGCCCGGCGAAGCAGACATATAGGGGGGCGGAGGCGGCGGCCGTCGCGGATCGACGGCGCGCCTCGGCCACTCATAGTGTGGCGGCGGGGCATAGTTCGGCGTCACCTCCTCGGCGCCGCCCAGGTCGCGGCGCGCGTAGGCTTGGTCCCGCACGGCCGCCGGCGAGTTCGCGGCGTCTTGGGCGTCGGTCCGCGCGTTCGTGTCCTTGGCGCGAGTGTTCGCATCCTCGGGGGGAGCGGTCTCTTCGGCATAGGCCGCTGGCGTCGCCTCGGCGCGCGGCCCCCAATGGGCGGGCAGAGCCGCCGGCTGTGGCGTCGATGCCTCCATCGGCGCCGCGGCTACAAACTGAGACGTCCCGGCCACGGCGACCATCGGATGCGGCGCGAGCGCGCGCTCCATCGGCGCGCGGGCTATGCCGCCAGCGCCAAGGCCGATGCCGAGCGCAAGCACGGCGCCGCCGGCGATCAAGGCAAGGTCGGTCGGCTTCATCAGTCAAATCCAAGGACGTCCCCGCGCCAATGTCAAACGCGGGAAAGCGCCGAGGGATGCTTGCCGACCTGGCGGCGTCCGTGGCTTTGTCGCCGGCATGATCCAGGTGTTCACCGCCCCATGGTTGCATCTGCCCTTCGACCTCGCGGCCTGGGCGAGCGGCGCGGGCTTGAGCGTCATCCTCTATCGTTGGCGTCTGAAGGCGACGGCGAGCCGCCTCGCCGCCAGTGTCGGCGGCGGCTATTTCGCCGCCCTCGCCGTGGGCGCCGCCGGCGGGGCATGGGCGGCGGGCTCCCTGAACAGCCTGCGCCAGACCGTTCCGTCGCTCTCGCACAGCGTCGCCGGAGCCCTGGTGGGGGCCATCGTGGCCGTGGAGCTCTACAAGGCCGCGCGCGGAATCAAGGGGTCCACCGGCGGCCTTTTCGTGGGCTCCTTCAGCCTGGGCGTGGTCATCGGCCGGTTCGGCTGCTTTTTCGCCGGCATCGCCGACGACACCTATGGAACGCCGACCGCCCTGCCTTGGGGCGTGGACCTTGGCGATGGCGTCCCCCGACATCCGGTCCAGCTCTACGAGAGCGCGTCGATGGCCGTGTTCCTCGCCCTCTATCTCATGGGGCTGAAGACCCGCGCGCCCTGGGCCATGCGGCGCGGCTTCTACGCCATGTGCGCCTGGTACGGCGCCCAGAGATTTCTCTGGGAATTCCTCAAGCCCTATCCAAGCGTCGTGGGCCCGCTTAACCTGTTCCACATCCTGTGCGGGGGCCTCGTCATCTATGGATGCGCCTTCTATCTCGCTGACCTCGGCCGCGAGCGAGCGGAAGAGCGCGCCCTATCTCTTCCTCGGCCAGACCACCAGCCTGTGTGAGACCTGCCTCGCCCTCGTCCCGGCCAAAATCATCGCCGAGGATGAGTGTGTCTTCTATCTCAAGCGCTGCCGCGAGCATGGCGTCCAGAAGACCCTGATCAGCGACGATCTCGCCTACTGGAAGGCGCAGAAGGATTGGCTCAAGCCCGGCGACCGACCGCTGGCCGTGGCCACGCGCACCGAGCACGGCTGTCCCTACGATTGCGGCCTCTGTCCTGACCACGAGCAGCACTCGTGCCTGGCCATCATCGAGATCAATGACGCCTGCAATCTCACCTGCCCGGTGTGCTTCGCCGCCTCCTCGGCGGCGAGCGAGCGACATCGCTCGCTGGCCGAGATCGAAGCCATGCTCGACGTGGTGGTCGCCGCCGAGGGCGAGCCGGACCTGGTGCAGATCTCGGGCGGCGAGCCGACCATCCATCCGCGGTTCTTCGATATTTTGACAGCGGCCAGGCGGCGACCGATCCGCCACCTGATGATCAATACCAACGGCGTTCGCATCGCCCGCGAGGCCGGCTTCGCCGAACGCCTGGCCGAGTTCATGCCGGGCTTCGAGATCTATCTGCAGTTCGATTCCTTGCAGCGCGACTCCCTGATGGAGTTGCGCGGCGCGGACCTCACTCGCGTTCGCCTGCGGGCGCTCGAGGCCCTGGAGCGGAACAACATCTCCACGACGCTGGTGGTGACGCTCAAGAAGGGCGTCAACGACGCGGAGATCGCCGACATCGTCCGCTTCGCCCTGAAATGGCGCTGCGTTCGCGGCGTCACCTTCCAGCCGATCCAGGACGCCGGCCGTAACGACGGTTTCGATCCCAAGGCCCACCGCATGGTGCTGACGGAAATCCGCCGGCGGATCGCGGAAGCTGGCGTCTTCGCTCTGGAGGACCTGATCCCCCTGCCGTGCAACCCGGATCAGATCTGCATCGGCTACGGATTGCGCGACGGCGAAGCCGTAGCGCCGGTCACCGCCCTGCTGCCGCGCGAGATGTTCGTCGCCGCCACGCCCAACACCGTGACCTTCGAGGCCTTCCCGGAGCTTCGCGCCAGGATCTTCGACCTGTTGTCGCTGTCCACCGCCCAGGCCGACACTTCGGGCAAGCTCGCCGCCCTGCTCTGCTGCCTGCCCGAGGCGGTGGTGCCGCAAAGCCTCGCCTACGAACACACCTTTCGCGTGGTGATCTCGCAGTTCCTCGACCGCTTCAATTTCGACCTCGGCACGGTCAAGCGCTCCTGCGTCCACTTCGTCCAGCCGGATGGCCGCATCATCCCCTTCGATACCTTCAACACCTTCTACCGCGACGGCGCGGCGGGAGCGGGCGCGCTGGCGCGAGGACAAGGACGATGAGCGAACCGTCTTCAGCCGGCAGGGGCGCCCGCCTGCTGGCCTGGGTGCTGATCGCGGCCGGCGCCTTGATCGCCTTGACCTGCGGCGGGTGTTCGCTCGCCTTCGCCATCGCCGCGCTGTCGACCCCGCCGCCTGGGACGCGTGGCGATTCCTCGGGGATGCTGGTTGCGTTCGCGGTCATCGGCTTCATCCCCGCCGCGTTCGGCGCCGCGATGGTTTACGGCGGCTTGGTCCTGCTGCGGCCGAAGAAGTAGGCGAGCGCCTTGGCGCGAGGAAAAGGACGATGAGCGAACCAAGCCCACGCAAGCCTGTGCTGGGGTCCAAGTTCTTCGCCGTCGTGCTGATGGCGATTGGGGCAATGATCTTTGGCCTGTGCGGACTCTGCACCTTCAACGTTTTCAACGTCCCCGAGTTCGTTAGCGGCTACTATCCAGGACTTACCTTGGGGATCTTTTTTGCGGCTTTGTTCGGCGGAATCCCGATGGCGATCGGCGCGGTGATCTTCGTCGTCGGCTTTAGACGTTATCGGCGTTCATGAGCGATCAGCCGCCTCCGTCAAACACAGGCCAGCGCATCGTCGGCATATTGCTGATGGCCGCTGGAGCGCTTGTCGCCACGCTTTGCGGCCTGTGTTCTTTGGCCGTGGTCGGCGGGAACCAGGTTTTCAGTCCCAATGCCGCTGGTTTGGACGCCATGGTGGCCGTGATTGGCGGTGTTCCGACCGTGGCCGGGGTGGTGACCTTCTTCGCCGGCCTGATGGTTTGGCGGCACAAGCCGAAGTGACGCTACGCCCTGAGCGTCGGAGCCTACATCTTGTGAGGGCTGACAACCGGCGGGGCGGGTGAGCCGTCCGACCACCTGCGCACGGGAATGAACAGAGTGGTCGACTCTA
>DATCEL010000115.1:0-2273 GCA_036510115.1 Caulobacteraceae bacterium | reverse complement strand
CTTTAGCGCCCCCGCGGCCGCGAGGGCGGAGTATTCACCCAGGGAATGACCTGCGACGAAGGCCGCCCGATCCGCGCCGACACCAAAATCCTTTAGAAGGACGCGCATTACGGCCAGACTTACGGCCATCAGCGCCGGCTGGGCGTTTTCCGTCAGGGTCAACGCCTCCGGCGGCCCCTCGCGCATCAGCCGCGCGAGATGCTGACCAAGGGCGTCATCGACCTCCTCAAACAGGGCGCGGGCCGAGGCGAAGGCGTCGGCGAGTTCGTCGCCCATTCCCACGGTCTGGCTGCCCTGCCCGGGAAAAAGGAAAGCTAGGCTCATGCTTTCGCCTCCTGGGCGGCTTGAATCGGATGATCGAGGGTTAGGTCAAAGGCCGCGGGCTCACAAGCTCGACGCCATCGTGTTTCTGTTCGCACTGGTATTCACAGCCGCTCTGACCGCATAGTGGTCCGCCATCCGGGAGAGACTCCATGAAACCCTATTTCGCCGCGAGCGCCGCCGCCCTCGCCATCGCCGTCGCGCCCGCGGCGCTCGCCGCGCTCGCCGTCGGCGACAAAGCCCCCGACTTCTCCGCTCAGGCGTCCATGGCCGGCAAACAGTTCTCGTTCACGCTCTCACAGGCTCTGAAGAAGGGGCCGGTTGTCCTCTACTTTTTCCCCGCGGCCTTCACCAAAGGCTGCACCATTGAGGCTCATGAGTTCGCCGACGCCCAGCCGCAGTACAAGGCCTTGGGCGCGACGCTCATTGGCGTGACCTCTGGCAACATCGATCGATTGACGGAATTTTCGGTGAGCGAATGTCGCTCCAAGTTCCCGGTGGCGGCGGATCCCAACGCCAAGATCGCCGGCGAGTACAAGTCGACATTGGCTATCTTCCCCGGCCACTCCGATCGCACGAGCTATGTCATCGCCCCCGACGATCACATCCTGCTGGCCTATTCCAACCTCAATCCCGACGACCACGTGGCCAAGACCCTGGCGTCGCTGAAGGCATGGCGCGACAGTCATCCGATGTGAGCAACGCCGCGACGTGAAGCCGTTGGCGGATGGGTTCGTGCCGAGCCTCATCGCGGTGTCGGCCGATGGTGACCGACGCGGCTTGCCTTGTCGCCCTTTAGCGGCTAACAGCGCCCCTCCTTGAACGAGGCTCGGTCTTGCCGCGGAACGTCAAAGGGCTCGGGAGACTCCCGGCCGCCGCGACAAGAGCCATCGTTTCGGAGTGCGACTTCCCTGCCTCCGATACGCCGAGCCCAAGACGCGGAAGCATAGACGCCATGGCGTTCTACGAGCATGTGCTCATCGCCCGTCAGGACATTTCGCCGACCCAGGCGGAAACCCTGAACGAGGAACTGAAGGCCTTGATCGAGGGTCAGGGCGGCCACGTGGCCAAGATCGAATACTGGGGCCTGCGCAACCTCACCTACCGCATCCGTAAGAACCGCAAGGGTCACTACTCCCTTCTGGCCATCGACGCGGCGCCAGCGGCGGTAAAGGAGATGGAGCGCCAGCTTTCCCTCAACGAAGACGTTCTCCGCTTCCTGACCCTACGGGTTGAAGAGCTCGATCTCGAACTTTCCCCCGTGCTCGCCCGTCGTGACCGCGAGCGCGAACGCGAGCGGCGTTTCGACGACGTCCCGGCCTGACCCAAGATCGACAAGGCATAGACCCCATGAGCGATGAAACCCTAACTCCAGAACCGGCGGCCAGCGGCGCGCCCAGGCGCAATTTCATGCGCCGGCGCAAAGTTTGCCCATTCTCGGGCGCTGGCGCGCCGAAGATCGACTACAAGGACGTCAAGCTCTTGCAGCGCTACGTCTCTGAGCGTGGGAAGATCGTGCCGTCGCGGATTACGGCCGTTTCGGCCAAGAAACAGCGCGAACTGGCGCAAGCGATCAAACGCGCCCGCTACCTCGCCCTGCTGCCTTATGTGACGAGATAAGAGGCGCGCCATGAAGGTCATTCTGCTCGAACGCGTGGAGCGTCTGGGTTCGCTGGGCGATGTGGTGTCAGTGAAGGACGGCTTCGCCCGCAATTTCCTCCTGCCCCGCTCAAAGGCCCTGCGGGCCAATTCGGCGAACATGAAGGTGTTCGACGACATGCGCGTCGACATTGAGGAGCGCAACGCCCAGGCCCGCGACGTCGCCGCCAAGTCGGGCACGAAGCTGGATGGCGCGTCCTACATCATGATCCGTCAGGCAGGCGAAACCGGCCAGCTCTACGGCTCGGTGTCGGGTCGCGACGTGGCCGACGCGGTCAATGCTGAAGGGGGCA
>DATCEL010000114.1:0-4651 GCA_036510115.1 Caulobacteraceae bacterium | reverse complement strand
CATAAGCGGGAATGCGGAAATCGAGATAGGTGTTCACGTCGCGGTCGAGATCGATCTTGCCTTGCTCGACCTGCTGCATCACCGCCGTCCAGGTGAACAGCTTGGAGGTTGAGCCGGGTCGGAAGAGAGTGGTTCTGGGATCGACCGGCTTGCTGGTTTTGGCGTCGGCGTAGCCGTAGCCTTTCTCGAACAGCACCCTGCCGTCTTTGACCACCACCACCACTGCGCCCGGGATCTCGGCGGTCTTGAGCGCCGTCGGCATCAGGCCGTCCAGGAACGTCCCGACGTCGTCGGCGGTAAGCGGACGGGCGGACGCGGGGGCCGACGGCGCTGGCGCCGTGTCTGGTTGGGCCGCCGGGGCCCCGGCCCACGCCAGGGCGAGGACCCCAGCCACCAGGCCAAGCCACTTCGCGGGGCGATTGATCATGACTTTTCTCCCTGTCGGACGTATTGGCCGCCACCCCACAACTCCGGCGGGCACAAGATCCTGCCGCCGTCATACGCCGCGGGCGGACGCCGATCGCGGGTGAGGAACAGCGGACTGTCGAGATCGACGATGTCAGCCAGCTGGCCAAGGACGAAGGCCGGGGCCATGGCCAGCGACGTGCCGGACATGCAGCCGACCATCACCTTTAAGCCCAGTCGCCGGGCCTCTGCGGCCATGGCGAGGCCCTCGGTGAGGCCGCCGCATTTGTCGAGTTTGAGGTTGATTATGTCGTAGCGGCCGACGAGGGTGGCGACGTCCTCTAGGCTCTGGGCGCTCTCGTCGGCGGCGATGTCGATCGGGGAATTGAGGCCTTCCAGCTGCACGTCCTCGCCCATGGGCAAGGGCTGTTCGATGACGGCCACGCGCGCCTCCACAAGCGCCGGCAACAGGGCCTCCAGAGAGGCACGGTCGAAGCCCTGGTTGGCGTCGACACCCAGCCACACGTCGGGCCGTGCGGCCCGCACTGCGGCGACGCAGGCGGCCGGATCCTCCGGGGTCAGCTTGAGCTTGATCGCCCGCGCCGCCGACCAAGCCAGGGCCGCCTGTGCGGTCTCGGCCGGCGTGCCTGCGCTAACCGTCAGCGTGGTGACCAGCGGGCGGACGGCTGTGAGGCCGGCGAGCGCCCAGGCCGGACGGCCGGCGCGCTTTGCCTCCAGGTCCCACAGAGCAGCGTCGAGGGCGTTGCGGGCCCCGCCGGCCGGCAACAAGGCCCTTAGGCCCTCGCGATCGATGCCGGCCTCGACGAACGGCTTGACCGCCTCGATCTCGGCCCTGAGGCCGGCGGCCGTCTCGCCGCGGTAGTAGACCCCGGATGCCTCGCCCACGCCGGTCACTTCACCGTCGGTAAGCTCCGCCGTCACCACCTCGGCCGTCTCGAAGACATAGCCGGTGATGCGGAACGGGGCCGCATACGGCCAGGATTCCGTGCGAACCGTGAGGCGCATGGTCGGCGTCAGAACGACTTGTCGATGCTCACGCCGACCGTGCGCGGCTGCAGAACCGGAGCCTGGATGTCGATGGGCGTTTGCAAAAGGCTATTAAAATAGGTGAGGGGCGAGACATAGGCGCGGTTGTCCAACAGGTTCTTGGCGAAGAGCATGATCCTCAGGTCGTGGGTCTTGGCGCCAATGTGCAGGTCGAGAACGCCGTAGGCGCGCGCCTCGAGCCCCTGTGGCGTGCCGCCGGAGGTCGAGCCCTCCACCGCCGAATAACGCGAGCCGACGTAGCGCCAGCCGCCGCCAATGAAACCTCGCCAATTCTCATTGATTGGGTGGGAATATTCGGCGGTGAGCGAGCCGCTCCACATCGGCGAGAAGGGCAACCGGGCGCCGGCAACAGCACCGATTGACGGCACGTCCGTGGTCAACCTGGCATCGGCATAGGCGAGGCTTGCGCCGAAGGTGAGGTCTTCCATCGGCGACCACGCGCCGCCGAGGTCGAAGCCCTGGCTCTTGGCCGAGCCGGCATTCGTGACCGCGCTCTGGCCATCGGGGAAAAGCACTGAGACCTGGATCTTGCTCCATTCGATGTCAAAGACCGAGACGTCGATGCTGGCCCGGCCATCAAGGAAGGTCGATTTCAGGCCCACCTGATAGTTTGTCAGCCGGGAGGAATTGAACTGGCTAGGCAGTCCAACCACGCCCGGGAGGATCAGGTTTGGGCCGCCCGGCTGGTAGCCGCTGGCAATGCGGGCGTAGAGGATCGAGTCCTTGTTGAGATGAATGGTCGGGCTGACCTGGTAGGTCAGAACGCCCTCGCTTGATTTGCCGGGCACGACAAGCACCGGCATGGTCGTCGGCGAAGAGCCGAGCAGCGAGCCGCCTTCGATTTCGGTGAAGGTCTGGTTGTTGTGCGCCCAGCGCAACCCGCCGCCGATGTCGAACCAGCGGGTGATGTGCCAGGTCACATCGCCGAAGAAGGCGTATTCCTGGTAGGTGCTGGGAAGGTTCGCGAACTCCAGCGGATTGGAGGCGGTCAGCGGCGTTCCGTCGCCCTCGTAGCCCCGGAAGGTCTCCTCATTGACCCCGCTCTCGTGAGTGTAGAAGCCGCCCAGCATCCATTCGAATCTCTGGCCGCTCGGCGAAGTCAGCCGCACCTCCTCGGTGTACTTCTTGAGGACGTAGTGCTCGAGGAAATCGGCCTGACCGGGCTCTGCTGTGAGGCCGAAGTCAGGAAGAAAAACGCCGAGGTAGTCGGTCAGGTCTTCGATTTGGTTGTTCTCGAAATGTTGGTAGCTGCTCACAGAGGTGAGCGTGGCCCACTTCAAGTCCCAGTCGAGGCGCACATCGTATAGCTGCATGGTCTGCGTGTAGGGCTCGGGCCGGGTGTTGATGTTCGAAAGCGGCCCTGCGATCGGCTGTGCGGTCACCTGATCGAGGGCGACGATCGTCTGGTTGTCCGCGTGGTTGCGCGAATAAATCGCCGAAGCCTCGATTGAGAAGTCTGCGGTGGGCCTCCACAGAAGCACGGCGCGGCCGCCATACTGCTGCAGCGCGTTGTCGCCTTTTTGCCCGGTGATGGCGTTGTCGATATAGCCAGGCGTGTTCTCGTCATAGGCGGACAGGCGCAAGGCCAGCTGGTCCTTGATCAAGGGCGCATTGATCTCGCCGCGGACGCCGCCACCGACGCCTGAGGCGTTTTCCACTCCGAAGAGGTCACCGCCGATGCGGCCGGACAAGGTATCCAGGTTGGGGTCCTTCAGGACATATTTGATCAGACCGCCCATTGTGCTGGCGCCATAGAGCGTACCTTGCGGACCTCGCAGCACCTCGATGCGATCGAGGTCGTAGGGCATCAAATCAGGGGTAAAGAGGCGGGTTCCCTGAAAACTGCTTGAGGAGCCGAGTGGGGTGTCATTGACGTAGACGCCCACTTGAGAAGCCGCAGCTAATGGGCCGATCCCGTCCAGCGAAAGGTTTACGAGACCTGGTGACCCACCGGCGCCGAGCGCAAGGCCAGGCACATAGCTCGACCAGTCGGCCATGCTGGTCGCCTGGGCCGCCTCAAGATTGGCCCCGGTAACGACGCTGACCGACACCGGCGTATCCTGGAGCTTTTGGGCCCGCTTCTGGGCCGTAACCACGACCTCTCCCACTTGAGTCGACGACGACGCGGCTTCCGCCAGGGCGATGGCGGGCGCGGTAACCAGACCGCCCAGGGCGATCGTGCCCAGCAGCGCGCGGCGCAGATGGCGCGTGGTCATTTGGATTCCCCTCCGCGGTCCAGGTTCGGACTCGACGGCATGTTATGACTCTCCCGTTCTCCGCACAAGGTGATAGTACGATAACATTTGCGATGCGGCTGGCGACTCGCCTAGTGTCAGCGGGGACCGGGAAGGGAAGCGATGGGGGGCGTCGAGGAGGCGATCCGGCGGAACCTGAAGACCCGCACGCCGGCCGAACGGAAGCTTGCGGACTTCTTCCTCAACCACTTGCGTGAGCTGCCGTTCGAGACAGCGGCCTCGATCAGCCGGCGTCTTGAGGTGAGCCCCATGACCGTGGGCCGCTACATCCGAAAGCTGGGTTACGCGCGCCTCGACGATATCAAACAGGAGCTGCGAGAGACCGGCTGGACCGCCGCGCCGAGGTTGGACGACACCTTCGTCTCCGATCCCCTGAAGGCGAAGATCAAAGCCCTGACCGAGGTCTATCAGATCCCGCATTCGCCGGAGTGGCCGCGAATCGTCGGGCACATCGCCCGCGCCAGCGAAGTATATGTGGCGAGCTTCGAGGCCGGCCGTTACCTCGGTGTTGGCTTCGCCACCTTTCTTCAGGCCCTCCGTCCGCGCGTGCATTTCGCCGAGACCGGCGACGGCTCCTTCGCGGAGATCCTGCTCGATCCCGATCCGAACATGTGCCTCGTGCTCATCGACGCTCGGCGATACGCCAAGAACTTCCGGCTGCTGGCCGAGGAGGCGGCGGCGCGCGGTGTGCACACCGTCATCCTCACCGACGTCTACTGCCACTGGGCGCGGGCGGTGAGCGAGGACGTGCTGATGATAGAAACCGAACTCGGCGTTCGCAGTCTCTCGATGCTCCAGATGCTGATGGAGCTGCTGCTCTCGGCTGTGGCAGTTGAACTCCGGGGCGCTGAAAGCCGCCTTGAGGAGGTGCTCGCGCTGCGCAAGAAGTTCAGCGGCTTTGCCGAAGGGGACTAACGGGGGAA
>DATCEL010000113.1:0-5859 GCA_036510115.1 Caulobacteraceae bacterium | reverse complement strand
TGATTCCGGGCCTCAACGATCCTGAACTCGAGGCGGTTCTGGAACGCGCCGCCGGCGCCGGCGCGACGGGCGCGGGCTATGTGGTGCTGCGCCTGCCGCGTGAGATCAAGGACCTCTTCCGCGAATGGCTGGAAGCTCAGGTTCCAGACCGCGCGCGGCGGGTGATGTCGCTGGTCCGCCAGATGCGCGGCGGCCGCGACTACGACGCGGAATGGAGCAAGCGGATGAAGGGCGAGGGCCCGATCGCCGAATTGCTCGGCAGGCGCTTCGCCATCGCCAAGCGCCGCTTCGGGCTCGATCGCCCGTCAGCGCCGCTCGATCTCACCCAGTTCCGGCGGCCGGCAGCGGACGTTCGTCAACTCGATCTGTTCACGCCCGCTCAGGCGTCGTAGCCGGGGCTCAGCCTTTCCAGCCGGCGCAGGGCGCCCGGCCAAGCGAGGGCGCCGCCCATGCCGTTGCGGATTTGGCCCCGCACTTCGTCCTGCGCCGCCTGGGGGGCTACGAGCAGGCCATCGCGACCGCCGGACAAGGCCAACACCTGCTGCTGGCAGGCGAGTTCGAGGTAGTACATGTGAATCCAGCAATCGCCGGCGGTGCGCCCGACCGCCAGGGTGCCGTGATTGCGCAGGATCAGGGCGTTGTTGTCGCCGAGGTCGGCCACCAGCCGGGCCTTTTCGTCGTGGTTGAGGGCGATGCCCTCATAGTCGTGGTAGGCAACGGTAGGCAGGATGATCAGGGCGTGCTGACTCAAGGGCAGCAGCCCTTGCTTCTGCGCCGATACGGCGACGCCGTGATCGGTGTGCAGATGTATGACAAAATGGGCGTCTTCGCGGGAGGTGTGCACCGCCGAGTGAATCGTGAAGCCAGCCGGATTGATGAAGTATTCGGTCTCTTGAAGGATGTTGCCCTCGACATCGATCTTGACCAGCGACGAGGCGGTGATCTCGTCGAAATACTGACCGTAGGGGTTGATCAGAAACTGGTGCTCCGGCCCCGGCACGCGAGCGGAAATATGGGTGTAGATGAGGTCATCCCAGCCTTTCAGCGCCACGAGTCGATAGAGCGCCGCCAGCTCCACCCGCGCTTTCCATTCCTCGGCGGACACCTTGCCCTTCAACGAGAGTGAACCAGACAGCGATCCGTCGGCCATGGCGACGCTCCTTCAAATTGGGTCGCCGCGAGACTCGCGCCGCGAGACGCCGCCGTCAAGGAGCGCCGGTCAGCGCGGAGCCGCCGGCGGTTGATCGGTTGACGGTGGGGCGTTGGACGGCGGCGCCTTCTTCACCCAACTCGGGCGTTTGGCGCTGGGTCTGATCGTTGGCCACGCGGCGGCATTGGGCATAGCCGAACTGGGTGAATCCACAGCCGAGGGCGAGCCGAACTCGGCCGCGGACTGTGGATCGGCCATGGGCGTCGCCGAGGCGTCTGGCTGAACCGTCACGGTGGTGGTGTCGGACGACGCGCCGGGAATCGGATTGGCGTCGGGCACGCCGGTCGGGGGGGCGGCGACGGGGCTCTGTTGAGCCAGGACTGGGGCGGCCGAAACCATCAGCATCACGGCAAAGGCTAGGTTACGCATTGGACTCTCCGGCCGCTTCAGATGGGAAAGGCATACCCTGAAACAACCCTCGGCCGCGCCAACCGTCGCTTTCGCGCTCGCGGAGTTTCGGCCATGCCCGACGAAAGTGAAAGCGGACGCCGCCCACCGCTGGGGTCGCACCTGCTGTTTTGCCGGATGTGCTAAGATCGCGGCCATGACGGCCCGACGCCCGAGCCACAAGCCGCCCTCCCCGCTCTCGGTCAAGCAAGCCGAGCGGCGGCAGAAATCCTATGCCGACCATCGCCGGGACTGGGCCGAGGCGGTCGGCCGGCCCTACCTCGGCGACGAGGACCCGCGTCCGCCGCCCGGCGAACTCGACGCCGGGCCTGACGAATAGCCGAGGTTTGACAACGGCGCGGCGAGAAGGTCAGGTCGCCGGTCCAGGTCCCATGTCCCCAGACGCGCCCAAGCTCGCCTTCATCGCCAGCGACCGCCCCGAGGCGCGGGACGCCTTGGTCCGGCTGGCGCGCCAGTATGGGAATATCGCCGAAGAGGCCGCCGATGTGGTCGTGGCGCTGGGCGGCGATGGCTTCATGCTGGAAATCCTGCACCGCAACCTGGCCAGCCGCCGCCCGATCTATGGGATGAACCGCGGATCTGTCGGCTTCCTGATGAACGACTATCGCGAGGACGACCTCGTCCAGCGCATCGCCGCCGCCGAGGAAGCCGTCATTCACCCCCTGAGCATGACCGCCGTCGATCGCGCGGGAGAAACGCATCGCGCGTTGGCGATCAACGATGTCAGCCTGCTGCGCGAGACGCGCCAGACGGCCAAGCTGCGCATTCTCATCGACGGTCGGCCGAGGCTCGAGGAGCTGATCTGCGACGGCGTGCTCGTCGCCACCCCGGCCGGTTCGACAGCTTACAACCTCTCCGCCCACGGCCCGATCATCCCGATCGACGCCCAGGTTCTGGCCGTCACCCCGATCAGCGCCTTTCGGCCCAGGCGCTGGCGCGGGGCGCTCATCTCCCATCGCGCCCAGGTTAGCTTCGAAATCCTGGAGAGCGACAAGCGTCCGGTCAGCGCCGTGGCCGACAATGTCGAGGTCCGCGACGTCATCCGCGTGGACGTGAGGGAAGATCGCTCGATCGCCCTATCCATGCTGTTCGACGCCGGCCGCAGCCTCGAAGAGCGCATGCTCGCCGAGCAGTTTTCGGTCTGAGTTCGGGCCGTCACTATTCGTTGTGTGGCAACTCCATGGGCGTGGCCTCGTGCCCGGTCACCATGACACCCTTGTGAAGCTTGGAATTCCACATGCCGTAGAAGAAGTAGATCACAAACCCGACCCCCAGATAGATCAGGAAGAAGTTGCGCGTGGCTTCCCCGGCCATGAGACTCATCAGCAGCATGACGCACATGGCCGCGCCCAAAATCGGCGTCAGCGGAAAGAGCGGCGTCCGGAACGGCCGGACCATCTCGGGGTTGGAGATGCGCAGATAGATCACCGTCACGCAGACCATGGTGAAGGCCGCCAGCGAGCCGACGTTGGTGACTTCCGAAAGGGTGTGCAGCGAGGTAAACCCGGCGGCGAAACACGCCATGGCGCCGACGATGATGGTGTTGACCCACGGGGTCTTGAACCGCTTGTGAACCAGGGCCAGGGCGGGCGGCAACAGACCGTCGCGCGACATGGTGTAGAAGATTCGCGTCTGTCCGTAGAGCAGCACCAGCATGACGCTGGAGAGGCCAGCGATGGCGCCGATCTTCACCAGAGCCGCGAACCAAGGCAGGCCGAGTTGATTGACCGCTGTCGCTATGGGCGCCGGATTGTCGAGCGACTGATAGGGCACGATACCCACCAGGACAGCCGAGGTGGCGATGTAGAGCACGGTGCAGACGATCAGCGCGCCCAGGATGCCGATCGGCATATCGCGGCCTGGATTGCGGGATTCGGCGCCGGCCGTGGAGACCGCCTCGAAACCCAAATAGGCGAAGAAAATCACCGCGGCGCCGTGGATGACGCCGCCAACCCCGTAGCGCGAATGGCTGTTCCCAGTCACCACGTCCCACAGGGCGCGAAGTATCTGGTGGGGCATATCCATGGGGGTGCCCGGCGGCGGGGCCGGGATCTGGGCCGGAATGAACGGTGTCCAGTGGGCGGGGTGAACGAAGAACGAGCCGATGGCGATAAAGGCGATGACCACCGTCAACTTGATCGCCACCACGATGTTGTTGACCGTCGCCGATTCCGACACGCCGACGACCAGCAAGGCGGTGACCGCCGCTATGGCGCAGATTGCCGGCAAGTTGACGATGCCAACGCCGGCCAGCATCGCCCCCCCTGCCCCGACCGCCGCCTGACCGGGCGCCGCGGTGAGCGCGGGCGGAATGATGATATGCAGATCGTGCAGCAGGCTGACGAAATAGCCGGACCAGCCGACGGCCACGACCGAGGCCGCGAGGCCGTACTCCAGGAGCAGCAGTACGCCCATGACCCAGGCCGCTATCTCACCCATCGAGGCGTAAGTGTAGGAGTAAGCCGACCCCGACACGGGTAGCGCCGAAGCCAATTCCGCGTAGCAAAGGGCCACCAGGGCGCAAAGCACGCCGGTGATCACGAAAGAAACCATGATCGCCGGGCCGGCCCACTGGGCCGCCGCCTGACCGGTAAGCACGAAAATCCCGGTGCCGATGATGCAGCCGATCCCGAGGAGAACCAGATTGAGCGCGCCAAGGGTGCGTTTGAGTTCGCCGTGTTCCAGTTCGCTCTGGATCTGGGCGACGGTTTTGCGTTGGAAAATTCGCCCCAGGCCGAGGCCGCCGCGGGTGACGCTTGCCATTGACGATCTCTTCCCCTGCCTCGGTGTGCGCCCGAGTCTCGCGACGCTATCCGGTCGCCGCCGTTCGGGCAATGAGGTGTCGCGCGGCGCCGAGGTCGCGGCCCGTAGCCCGAGTGTGGTCACGATCGCGGTTCAGGTTGCACCGATGTTTCAAAGGCGACATTGCCGCGCCAAGGCGGGCGCGCAACACCCCGTCGCATGGGTGAATCCGAAGTGACCGCAACCGGCCAGCCAGAACAGGAACACATACTGGTCGTAGACGACGATCCGGGCATCCGCGATGTCGTGTCGGAATTCCTCAGCCGCCATGGCTATGCCGTGGAGACCGCCGCCGACGGCAAGGCGGTCGAACGGGCTCTGGCGCGGCGGCGGCCCGACCTGATTGTCCTCGATGTCATGCTGCCGGGCGAAGACGGCCTTTCGATCTGTCGCCGTCTGGCCAAGCCGGATGGCCCCGCCATCATCATGCTAAGCGCGGTCGGAGAGGAAACCGACCGTATCGTCGGGCTGGAACTGGGCGCCGACGACTATCTGGCCAAGCCATGCAATCCTCGCGAATTGCTGGCCAGAGTGAGGGCGGTGCTGCGGCGCAAGACCGAAAGTCGCGGAGCGGAAGAGCCCTTGGAGGCGGCCTGCGAATTCGCCGGCTGGCGCCTCGACCTCGTGCGCCATGAACTGCGCTCGCCGCAGAGCGTGATCGTCAATCTCTCAAGCGGCGAATTTTCGCTGCTTCGCGCCTTTGTCGAGCGTTCGCAGCGGGTGCTGACACGTGATCAACTGCTCGAATTCGCCAGGGGCCCGAGGTCGGAGGCGTTCGATCGCGCCATCGACGTGCAAATCAGCCGCCTGAGACGAAAGCTCGACGGCGGCGGAGACGGACAGGAACTCATCCGCACCGTACGCAACGAGGGTTACCTCTTCACCTCCAGGGTGTCGCGAACGCCGTGAAACTCCGCCTGCCGACGACGCCGTTGTTCCTGCAGGCCCTGGGCCTCGTGGTGGCCGCGCTGGTCGCCGCCGACATCGCCACGGTGGTCGTGGTCTTGAACCTGCCGCCGCCGCCGCCCGACGTCTACCGGGTGGCCGATGTCGTCCAGGCCGTTCACCATCATGGGCCTACTCAGACACCGGAAGGACGCGACCTGACCTCGCACCTGGCGGCGCAACCGCCGGCGCTGGAGACGCGCGGCCATCGGCGGCTGCAGTTCCGCGCCGCCGTCGCCAGCGCGCTCGGCGTTGTCCCGAGCGCGGTCGTCGTCGCCCAACCCGGGCCGCGCATCGTCGCCCTCGGCGCATCGCCGGGCCCGCGACACACCGGCCCCTGGATGGAAGAAGGCGCGCCGATGTTGCTCGGCGGCTTCGAGGTCGGGGTCCGGCAAGGCGACGGTCGCTGGCTGGTCATCGCGCCGATGAGCGCGTTCGGAATCGATCCCTGGCAACAGCGCCTGCTGCTGGTCCTGGCGATCGCGGCGATCGCG
>DATCEL010000112.1:0-2442 GCA_036510115.1 Caulobacteraceae bacterium | reverse complement strand
GACGAGCTGATCGAGCTCGAAAAGCGGATCAAAAAGACCAAGCTTTCCAAGGAAGCGCGCACGAAGGCCGAGAGCGAGATCAAGAAGCTGCGCAACATGAGTCCGATGTCGGCCGAGTCCACCGTGGTGCGAAACTATCTGGATTGGCTGCTCTCGATCCCGTGGGGCTCATCCAAGATCAAGCCGATTGATCTGGCCCGCGCCGAGCAGATCCTCGAAGAAGACCACTACGGCCTCGAAAAGGTGAAGGAACGCATTCTGGAATACCTCGCCGTGCAGGCGAGGACGGGCGCGCTCAAGGGGCCAATTCTGTGCCTGGTGGGCCCGCCAGGCGTCGGCAAGACCTCGCTCGGGCGGTCAATCGCCAAGGCGACAGGGCGCGAATTCGTGCGCCTCAGCCTGGGTGGCGTGCGTGATGAAGCCGAGATCCGCGGCCATCGGCGCACCTACATCGGCTCCATGCCCGGAAAGATCATCCAGTCGATGAAGAAGGCCAAGACGACCAACACCTTCTTCCTGCTGGACGAGATTGAGAAGATGGGCGCCGATTGGCGGGGCGACCCGACGAGCGCGCTCCTCGAAGTGCTGGATCCGGAGCAGAACTCGACCTTCAACGACCACTACCTGGAGGTGGACTACGATCTCTCCAAGGTGATGTTTGTCACCACGGCCAATTCACTCAACATGCCCCAGCCCTTGCTGGATCGGATGGAGGTCATCCGTATCCCCGGCTACACCGAAGACGAGAAGGTGGAGATCGCCAAGCGCCATCTGTTGCCCAAACTCGCCAAGGATCATGGCCTGAAAGACGGCGAGTGGATGGTGCCGGACAAGGCGATCCGCGATCTCATCCGCTACTACACGCGGGAAGCCGGGGTCCGATCGCTGGAGCGCGAGCTGGGCAATCTGGCGCGTAAGGCCGTGCGCGACATGGCGCGCGAGCAGATCATCTCGATCGAGATCGACGACGAACGCCTCGACAAATACGCCGGCGTGAGGCGCTTCCACTATGGGGCGACCGACGAGGAGGATCAGGTCGGCATCGTCACGGGTCTGGCCTGGACCGAATTCGGCGGCGACATCCTGACCATCGAGGCGGTCAAGATGCCCGGCAAGGGCCGCATGTCGATCACCGGCAACCTCAAGGAGGTGATGAAGGAGTCGATCTCCGCGGCGGCGTCCTATGTGCGCTCGCGCTCGACGCGCTTTGGCATCAAGCCGACGGTGTTCGAGGCGATCGACGTTCACCTGCACGTGCCGGAAGGCGCGACACCGAAGGACGGCCCATCCGCCGGCGTGGCCATGGCTGTCGCCATCGTCTCGGTGCTGTCGGGCGTGCCGGTTCGCAAGGATTTGGCCATGACCGGCGAGATCACCCTGCGCGGACGGGTCCTGCCCATCGGCGGCTTGAAGGAGAAGCTGCTGGCGGCGCTCCGCTCCGGCATCCGCACGGTGCTGATCCCGGCCGAGAACGCCAAGGACCTGGCCGATGTCCCCGAGAATGTGAAATCCGGTCTGGAGATCATTCCGGTGGCGACGGTCGATGAGGTGCTGCTCCGCGCGCTCACTGGTCCGCTGACGCCGATCGAGTGGCGCGAGGAAGACCAGCCGGCGACGCCGCCGCGGCCGGCCGACGACCTTGAGGGCGGTCTGATGGTCACCCACTAGTCGCTGATCATTGTTAACTTGAGCGGCGCGAGGAATTTCGCGCCGCTCCCCTTTGACGTGGGCGAAAAGCGGGCGGTAAGTCTCGCTCGCCAAGCGTCGCCTTGAACTCAAGGCGGCGCCGCCATTGGGGAGATGTCGATGACCAAGGCTGAACTGGTAGCCGCCATTGCGGACCGTACCGGATTGCAGAAAGCGCAGGCGAAACACGCCGTGGACGCATTCGTCGCTTCGGTGACCGGGGAACTCAAGGCCGGCAAGGAGGTCCGCCTGGTCGGGTTCGGCAGCTTCGTTCCAGTGCATCGCCCGGCCCGCATGGCCCGCAACCCCAAGACCGGCGCGCCAGTGAAAAGCCCGGCGTCGAAAACCGCGAGGTTCAAGATTGGCGAGAGCCTCAGGGCCACGTTGAACTAGGGACCGGTTCGGGATATCCGGCGCGACCTCTCTTGGGCGGCTAGCTCAGCTGGTTAGAGCGCCTGGTTTACACCCAGGAGGTCGGGGGTTCGAACCCCTCGCCGCCCACCACCTTCGCGGATGTTCGCGGTGCGCAAGCCCTGGGACCGATCAATGAAACTCGCCGGATGGATCTCCTGTTGCATCGCCGCCCTACCCGGCGGCGCCGTCGCCGCGCCCAGCTTGACCGAGATCCTCGATCATTCACCGCCGTCGGATTGGCGAACCGTTGACCCCAGTCGCACCCTCTACATGGAATTGCCGCAAGGCCGGGTGGTCATCGAACTCGCGCCCGGCTTCGCGCCGAACCATGCCGCCAACATC
>DATCEL010000111.1:0-2258 GCA_036510115.1 Caulobacteraceae bacterium | reverse complement strand
GCCGTGATCAGGATGATCACTCCCAGGAGCACCGACTTGGTCGCCGCAGCGACAACATAGGCGATCACCGTCTCCAGCCATGAAACGGGCGCCGAGAGAAGTTCGTAGATGGTGCCGGCCCACTTGGGCATATGAATGCCGAAGCTGGCGTTGCCGATGCTCTCGGTGAGCAGGCTGAGCATGGTCAGACCAGGGACGATGAAGGCCGCGTAGCTCACCCCATCGACGGCCTTCATCCGCGAGCCGATCGCCGAGCCGAAGACCACGAAATAGAGCGAAGTCGAGATGACCGGCGAGAGCAGCGACTGGGTCAGGGTGCGGAACCAGCGCGACATCTCGAAGCCGTAGATCGCCCGGACGGCGTTGAGGTTCATGCCTCGCTCCCCTTGCGGCTGACCAGGCTGACGAAGATGTCCTCGAGCGAGCTTTCGCGCGTATCCAGATCGGCGAAATCCAGGCCCGCTTCGCCCAGGCGGCGCATGAGGCCGGCGATGCCGGTGGTCTCGGCCTTGGCGTCGAAATCGTAGATCAGCGTCGCGCCTCCGTCGGCCAGTTCGAGCGGGTAGCCGGACAGGCTCGCGGGGATGGCGGCGAGCGGCGACTGAAGGTGAACGGTGAGCTGCTTGCGGCCGAGCTTCTTCATCAGCGCGGTCTTGTCCTCGACCAGGATCAGTTCGCCATGATTGATCACCGCCACGCGGTCGGCCATTTCCTCGGCCTCTTCGATATAGTGGGTGGTGAGGATGATGGTGACGCCGCGCGCGCGCAGGGAGCGGACCATCGCCCACATGTCCCGGCGCAGCTCCACATCGACGCCGGCGGTGGGTTCGTCGAGAAACAGAACCGTGGGTTCGTGTGACAGGGCCTTGGCGATCATCACTCGCCGCTTCATCCCGCCGGAAAGCGACATGATGGTCGAGTCCTTTCGATCCCAGAGCGAGAGATCGCGAAGAACCTTTTCCAGATAGTTCGGGTCGCGCCCCTTGCCGAACAGGCCGCGGCTAAAGCTGACCGTCGCCCACACCGTCTCGAAGGCGTCGGTGGACAACTCCTGCGGCACCAGTCCGATCAGCGAACGCGTGGCCCGCCAATCGCGGACGATGTCATGGCCGGCGACCCTCACCCGTCCGCCGCCCGGTCTGACAATGCCGCAGACGATGTTGATGAGGGTGGTCTTGCCGGCGCCGTTGGGACCCAAAAGAGCGAAGATCTCGCCCTCCCGGATTTCGAGATCGACGGACTTCAGCGCTTTCAGGCCCGAGGCGTAGGTCTTGGTCAGACCTTCGATCGAGACAATGGCGGCCAAGTTCTTAAGACGCGGGCGCCGGGGCAGGCGTCAGGGCGTCGTCGATTTCGCGCGCGCGGACGGCGGCCGGGCGGCTGCTGACCCGCTCCCAGTATCGCTCGAACGCCGGGCGTTTTTCCAGGAACCCGAACTGCATGCCCCAGCCGATGTGCGAGCCGGTGTAGACGTCCGCGGCGCTGAACGTCTCGCCGGCGAAATAGGTCGAGTCCGTCACCGCTTGCTCGAGGGCGTCGAGCGTCAGTTTCATGCTGCCGAAGCCCATCTGAACTTCCTTGCCGGCGGTGTCGAAGCCCATGTTCTTGCACATCGCCACCATTTCCACCGGCCCGGCCCCGAAGAACAGCCAGCGATAATAGGGGCCGCGCGCCTTGTCGCCGTGCGGCGGCGCGAGACCGGCATCGGGAAAGGCGTCGGCCAGATAGGCGCAGATCGCCGCGCCCTCGGTCACCACCGTGTCGCCGTGACGAAGGGCGGGGACCTTGCCCATCGGATTGATGGCCAGATATTCGGGTTTCTTCATCGCCCCCTCGTAGCCGAGGATTTCCGTGCGGTAGGGCGCGCCCACCTCCTCCAGCATCCACCGGACGATACGACCGCGCGACATGGGGTTGGTGTAGAAAACCAGTTCGGTGCTCATGCCTGACTCCCTTGGAACATTTAGCGAACAAAACCATAGTCGGCCGCGGATCGGGGCGCAAGCCGCGGACGCGAAGCGCGAGTGTGGCGTTGGCGCCCTAGCCAGGGAGGTTAACGGCGTTCACAATCGGGTTTCAACCTTCTGACGGGATTGTCCGGTGACCGAACTTTCGGGTGCGCCCCCCCGCGCGCCGCCCGCGGCTGAGTTTGGCGTCGTCGACGTCAAGGCCATGCCGCGCGTGGTCCGCCGCATCGTCATGACCGCGGTCCGGGAATGTCCCCGGCGCGTGGCCTTCGCGGTCGCCGCATCCTTGGG
>DATCEL010000110.1:0-4474 GCA_036510115.1 Caulobacteraceae bacterium | reverse complement strand
GGGCGCGGCCCGAGCCAGCGCCAGCGTCGCCCGCACGCTCTCCAGATCAGCGTTCTTGGCGCCCTCGGGGGCCATGGCCGCGACTTCGGCCGCCCGTTCGGTGTCGCCGCCGGCGAGGTAGCAGCGCGCCAGGCCGCCGATGGCGTCGAGATTGTCTGGCGCGAGGGCCAGGGCCTCGGCGAAGCTTTGCGCCGCCCCTCCCGTATCGCCCGCTTCCAGGGCCTCGCGACCCTCGGCGATCAACGCGTCGAGCTCGGAGACCGCCGGCGCCTTGACCAGCTTGTCGACGAACGCCTTGACCTGGCTCTCCGGCAGGGCGCCGGTGAAGCCGTCCACCGGCTTGCCGCCATCGAAGGCGTAGACCGTGGGGATCGATTGCACGCGCAGCTGGCCGGCGTAGACAGGGTTCTTGTCGATGTCGATCTTGACCAGCTTGACGGCGCCGTTGGTCGCCTTGACCGCCTTTTCCAGGGCCGGCCCAAGCTGTTTGCACGGCCCGCACCAGGTCGCCCAGAAGTCGACGATCACCGGCTGGACGCGCGAGGCCTCGATGACATCGGCCACGAAGCCGGCGTCAGAGCCCTCCTTGATGACATCGACGGCCGGGGCGGCGGTTTCTCCGATCAGGGACATGCGGGCTTCCGTTGTTGCTGGCGGCCCTAAGATGGTCGCCCGCGAGCCGCCTCGCAACTTCGGCCTTTCACGGGGGAGAGCGATATTTGGGAAGAGTCTAGGGCCGCCTCAACGACTCTCCCTGCCGCCCGCGCCGAGCTGCGCGAAATCGATGATGATCGGCCGGACGCCGAGCGCGGCCAGAAAGGCGCGGAATCCCGCCTGGCTCACCGACGTCGTCGCCGTGTTCTCCAGCGGATGGAAATTGACCGGGTCTGCCTCGCCGAGGGCCTTGTCGAGCACGAACCGCACGCGCCGCGCGGGATCGTTGATCAAGGCGAAGGCGGTGACCGACCCCGGGGTGACGCCCAGCGCCTCTTCGAGCCGGGCCGCCTTGCCGAACGACAGGCGCGCGCCGCCGATCGCCGCCGGCAGGGCCTTCAGGTCGATGCGCGTGGTCTGCAGGGCCGAGACCAGCCACAAACCGCTCTTGGCGTCCTCGAGGAACAGGTTCTTGCTGTGACCGCCAGGCAGCGCCTCCAGGGCCGCGTCGCCCTCGCCGACGCGGAACACCGCCGCGTGATCGAGCGTCCGATGCGCGATTCCACGCGTATCCAGAAAAGCCAGCAGTTCGGCCCGCGTGGCGCTCATCGCCCGCGCGCCCACCGGTTGGACGCCGGCGCGCCGCGCGCTATGGGGATTCCATGGAGCTGGAATGTTTTCCCACCGCCGCCCGGCCGCCGGACATCGTCCCTGGCCGCCCGCAGCGCGCCTGGATGGACGCTTTCTTCGATCGTCATCCCTATCGCTGCCTGCCCCTGACCATGGCCAACTCCTCCGGCTGGGAGATTCTCTGTCCGGTGGGTTTTACCGCCGAATGGAACGGCGGCCAGGAACAGAGCGACATCACCATCACCCCTGACCACCCTTTCCCGGAATTCAGCGATTTCGTGAAGAGTCACTTTTCGCACGGCGTCGTCACTTTCCACCCAGGCTATCTGTTCCGCACCCCGGACGGCTGGTCGATGTGGGCCGGCGGCCCGCCCAACCACGTCAAGGACGGTATCCAGCCGCTCGACGGCCTGGTGGAGACCGATTGGCTGCCCTTTCCCTTCACCATGAACTGGATTTTCACCCGCCCCGGCCGGGTCAAGTTCGCCAAGTCCGAGCCCTTCTGCTTCATCACCCTGGTCCAGGACCGCGCCCTGGAGGGCTTCGAACTGGTCCAGAAGGATCTCGCCGGCGACGTCGAATTGCATGGCCAATACGAGGCCTGGCGCGAGCGCCGCGACGACTTCAACGCCCGCCTCTACAAGCGCGATCCGGCGACGATCAAGGAAGCCTGGCAGCGCTACTACTTCAAGGGCGAGATGCCCACCGACGCGCCAGCGCCCAAATCCCATGTCAACAAACGGCGGATGAAGGCGCTGAGGCTCGGCCGATAAGGAGACCAGCCATGGATCTGACCAAGCTCAATCGTATCAGCGCCACGGCGCCGGTGATCATGTCTCTCGCGGCCGTTGCCCTGCTGCTGTTCGCTCTCGTCACCGGATGGGAGCGGGGGCTTAAGGACGAAGGCGCTGTGGCGCATATCTTCCAACTGCTCATCGCCTTGCAGGCGCCGCTCATCGTCGCCTTTTTGGCGACGGCCGATTGGCGCCGCCTGCCTGCGATTGTTCGCGTTGGCGCGCTCCAGGCCGGCGCCCTCATTCTCGCTCTCGCCCCGGTGGCTCTGCTCAGGCTTTAGGGCGCGCTTGCCTTCAACAAGGCCCTCTGCGATAAGCCGCCGGTCCAAATCTCGGGGCCACCGCAAGGACCGGCCTCGACGGAGCGCGGGCGTAGCTCAGGGGTAGAGCACAACCTTGCCAAGGTTGGGGTCGGGCGTTCGAATCGCCTCGCCCGCTCCAGATTTTCTTACGCAATATCAAGCAAATAGGTCGACCCGCGAGGGTCGATTTTTGCCTAGACCAGTCACCTTTTCGGTCAATCGAAGCGCTTTCAAAGCTCCTGAAATCGGGCCGCCGGACGTTGTAGGATAGGCGAGGCGGCGAACCTTCAGCCGCATGCCGTCCATCCCGCGCTCAGATCCCCAGACCCAGCTTGCGCCCAAACGACCAATCCACCCCGCCGCCGGGCATTGCGACACCGGAAACGTGGCGACCGAGGTGCTGTTCGAGGACGGGTCGCCAGGGAACGAGGCTGAACCCAAGGCCATCGTCGATCATGGCGAACCGGCCGCTGGCAAGCTGGGTCGAGCCCACGAGTTGACCGCTGACGTGTTCGCCCGGGACGGCCGGTTTCCATTGCCGGCCGCGCTCGGCGGCCAGGGCCTGGCCGGCGCGCTCGACCTCGACGCGCTCCAGGCGCTGGACGAGATCCCTGGGAGCGCGGAAGCGCCCATCGCCCAGGTCGGTGGCATGCCCCATATCGACCAGAGATTGCTTGCGCTGGGCCAGCGCCGCCTGCGCCTCCAGGCCGAACCCCTCGTTGGCGAACGTGGTCGGCTGTCGCGAGACGAGCTCGCGGTCCAGCCAGGTGGCGCCGCTGTGATTGATCTGCTGGTCGAGCCCCTTCGGCGAGAGAACACCGACACGGATGTTCGCGCCGCTGCGGGCCTGGTCATAGGCCTGGCCGCGCTCGGGGAGATCCTTGGGCACGCGCCAATGATCCTCGTCGATCCGCTCGACGAGACCTGCGCGGCGTAGGGCCTCCAGCCGGCGGACATGCGAGCGGACAAAGGCGTCGGGATCGCCGCCGGCGCGCTCCACCGCGGCCGTTGCGCGGGCCAGATGTTGCGATGGCCGGTAGACGCCGGTCTCGTCGGCGACCTCCTGGACGTTGAGGTCGGCGGCCCTGGGACCGGACGGTCCGGGACCGGCCGAGACGATCATGCCCCGGCCCACGTCCTCGGCCCGGGCGGCGTCCATCTCGATGTGGTGAACGCGTCCGTCCGCGCCGTCGATGACGAGCCGCACCCGCTCGCCCAGTTCGTCGCCGCCCAGGCCCTTGTCGAGCACGCGGCCGACGATGCGCTCGGTCAGCTCCCCGCCATGCAGGGCGTAGGTCGAGACGGAGCGTGTCTCCGCCAGCCCCTCGCGCTCCAAAGCCCGGTGCATCGCCTCGATAACGTCGCCGCGTTCGCCGAGGTCTCGGAGGGTCGCTTCGGCCTTGGGCGAGAGGGTCCAGCGCCCGGCCTCGACCTCACTAGCCAGACCCAGGCGCTCCAGCTTGCGCGCTCGCTGGATCAGCAGCGCCCGGTTCTGGCGCAGGGTCTCCAACATGTCCTTGTCGGGTCGAAGGTCCGCGAACTCATTGCGGTTCGCCTGCTCGGCGATCAGCATCCGGTCCAGGCGCGTGAAGCGGTCGGCGTCTACCTCTCGTTCGAGACTGCGGGCGACCTCCTGATCGGTCTGGCGACCCAACTCCAGGGTGACGACCTCGCTCGCTCGTTCCCGCACTCCATGGGCGATGTAGTCGCCGGCGATGTTGAGCGTCTTGCCGTCGTCGGTGACGCCCCGGAGGATGATGTGAGTATGGGGATGGCCGGTGTTGTGGTGATCGACCGCGATCCAGTCGAGCCTGGTGTCGAGGTCAGCCTCCATCTGTTTCATCAGGTCTCGGGTCGTCTTACGAGGATCCGATAACTCTGCGCCCTCCTCGGCTGAGACGATGAAGCGGAACTGATGGCGGTCCTCGCGTCCGCGTTCCAGGAAGTCGCGGCCGTCCTCCGCGTCTCGCTCGGCGGAGTAGGCCTGGCCCTTCTCGCCGTCCCGAGTCACCCCGTCGCGCTCGAGGTAGCGCAGGTGCGCGTCCACCGCCTTGGCGGTGACGAAGGACCGTCCCCGTATCGCCCCTCGCTGCG
>DATCEL010000109.1:0-2595 GCA_036510115.1 Caulobacteraceae bacterium | reverse complement strand
GTCGCGGATATTGGCCAGGAACTGATTGCCCAATCCCTCGCCCTTCGAGGCGCCGCGCACGAGACCGGCCACATCGACGAAGGTGATCCGCGCGGGGATGATCTCCTTGGACTTGGCGATGGCGGCCAACGCCTCCAACCGAGGCTCGGGGACCGCGACCTCGCCGACATTGGGTTCGATGGTGCAGAACGGATAGTTGGCCGCCTGCGCCGCCGCCGTCTGGGTAACGGCGTTGAACAGGGTCGATTTGCCCACGTTGGGCAGGCCGACAATGGCGACTTTGAGGGCCATGGAGACTCGTGCTGGGCTTTTTCAGGAAAGCGCGCGACCTAGCACGTTCCGCTAGCCCGAAGGCAGCGGAATCGCCGTGGTGTGTTTCAGCTCCTCCATGGCGAACGCGGAGCTGACGTCCGACAGGCGCACCCCGCGGATCAGGCGCTTGTAGACCGCGTCGTAGGCGGCGATGTCGGTCACCTTGAGCTTCATCAGATAGTCGATGTCGCCGCTCATGCGGTAGAATTCCACGATCTCCGGTATGCGCCGCACGACATCCACAAACTGGGCAAGCCAGGCATCCGAGTGTTCGGCCGCGCGGATGGTGACGAACACGGTGACGCCCGCTTCAAGGCGGTCGGCGTCGAGGAGCGCCACGCGGCGCAGAATGAGGCCGTCCTCGTCCAGGCGCCGGATGCGCCGCCAGCAGGCGTTCTGAGACAAATGCACCCGCTCGGCTACTTCGCCCACCGCCAGGGAGGCGTCCTCCTGCAAAACACCGAGGATGCGCAGGTCGGCGGCGTCAACGGGCAAGGCGGTGCGCGATTTCATCCCAGGATGGTAGCGATTCCTCGTCGAATTTGGGAGAAAATATCACCACGGGCGCAATAGAATCGCAGCGTTCGAATCACCAACGGGAATCGCCCCTCATGTTACGCCGCCTCTTCCTGGATCATCCGGCCTCCCTGGATGAAACCTATTTGGAGCATCAGGTCGTCGCCCTCTCCTTCGCGTTCCGCTTGATGGGTGCGTCCCTGGCCTGCGCGGTCCACGCCCTGGTGCCCGCGCTCTTCGTCACTACCGGCAGCAGGGCTATCGCCAATCTGAACCAGCAGCTCGTGGTCAGTCGCCGCCGCGGCTCCGCGGTATTTCCGGGAACCTACTCGATCTAACCGCGGCCTGGGCCACGCTCATCGTCACAAACCCAGATCCGGCGCCAGCACCGTCGCGCCGTCCGCTCCGGCCCCAAACAGGTTCCGCAGGGCTTCGAAGGGCGTGGGGCGGGCGTTGAAGGATTCCAAGCGCGCCTCGCCCTTGATCCCAGCCAGGGCCTTGGCGCGGTCCACCGCCTGGTAGAAGCCACCCAGGCCATCCACCAGCCCCAGGGCCTTGGCTTGGGCGCCGGTCCACACCCGGCCCTTGGCGATCTCGCGCACCCGGTCCGGCGCCATACCGCGGCCTTGCGCGACCCGGCCGATGAAGCCGTCATAGATATGGTCCATCCAGGCGGCGAAGGCGGCGCGCTGCGTCGGCGTCATCGGCGCGCCCATGGCCAGGGCGTCGGCATAGTCGCCACCCACCTTGATCCCCCGCGCGTCGATCCCCAAGCGCGCCAGGGCCGGGCCGAGAGCGAACTTGCCTCCGAAGACGCCGATGGAGCCGGTGAGGGTGGTGGGCTCGGCGACGATCTGCGAGGCCTGGGAGGCGATCCAATAGCCCCCCGACGCGCCATAGGTTCCCATGCTCACCACCACCGGCTTGCCCGCCGCCTTGGCTGCGCGCACGGCGCCCAGGATCTGCTCGGACGCGGTGTCCGATCCGCCGGGAGAGGAGACGCGGAACACGATAGCCTTTACCTCTCCGTCGTCGATGGCCTTGTAGAAGGCCTTGGCGACATCGTCGGAGCCGATGGTCTGGCCGCCGCTCAAGGGGCTCTCGCCGCCACCGCCGCGGCCGGTCATGATCTCTCCCTCGGCGGAGATCACCGCCACCGTGGGCGCGGCGCCCACACCGGCGACGTTCAGGCCATCGCCTCGCGCCCGTGCCGCATAGTCGTTGAACTCCAGCAGCCTGGCGCCGCTCCCCGCTTTGGTCAGGATGGCGCGCTCGGCGTCCTTGACCTGGCCCAGGGCGTCGACGAGGCCCTTGGCCTTGGCGTCTTCCGCCGAATAGGGACCGGCCTCCAGGCTCGCCTTCAGTGTGGCCGGGGCCATGGCGCGGTCGGCGGCGGCGCCGGCCAGCGCGCTCTCATAGACCGAGCCCAGCCAGGAGAGTTCCGACAGCCGGTGCGCGGCCGTGTAGTCGCTGTAGAGGAAAGGATTGATCGCCGTCTTGTACTCGGAGCGCTGCTGGAAGTCGGCGACGACGCCGTGTTGATCGAATAAACGCTTGAAGAAGAGGTCCTGGCGCGCCACGCCCGTGGCCTGGAACGAGGAGGCCGGCTGCATCCAGATGTTCCCGGACGACGCCGCCAGTTCATAGGTCGAGGCGACCTGGCCCTGCGCATAGAGGCCCTGGCTGTAGGCGAGGATCGGCTTGCCGGCGGCGCGGAAACGCTTGAACGCCAGGCGAAGCTCGTCGGCCGCCGCCGGCGACATGCCG
>DATCEL010000108.1:0-2817 GCA_036510115.1 Caulobacteraceae bacterium | reverse complement strand
ACGGTGGCGGCGCGGACGTGTTCGTCCATATTTCGGCGGTGGAGCGGGCCGGGCTTTCCAGCCTCGCCGAAGGTCAGACCCTCGCCTACGATCTCGAGCAGGATCGGCGCAGCGGCAAGTCTTCCGCTACCAACCTGCGTCTCGACGGCTAGATCTGGGGCTCCCAGTCTCGCAGCATGGCCGCGCGCTCTTCCGGAGTGTTGGCGCCGCGTAGGCGCGCCGTGATCTCCGGCGACGGCCTTGGCTTCGCCAGTCCCATCCGCTCGGTCAACCGCCGCAGAGGCCAGCGCGCTTCGGCGTCCGCTGGCAGAGCCGAGATCGCGAACACGGCGGGGAGCGGGTAGCCGGCGTAGGCCGCGCCGGGCGGGGGCGCGGCCAAGAGCGGCGCAATATCCAACAATCCCACCGTCGGCGCGTCCACGGCCAGTACAAGGGCGCGGCCGAGCCCTTCCGCCGTCAGTCTCGCCGCGCCGGCGACGATTCCGGCCACCGGTCCCGCGCGCGGCGATGGGTCGTCGACGTACGGTAGCCCAAGATCGCCGCCGGCGGTGAGGATGAACGACGCCCCCGACGCTCGCGCGATCTCGGCGACGATGTCCACCGACCTTCGCCCACCCCAATCCAGGTTCGCCTTGTCCGCCCCCATCCGCGAGGACGCGCCGCCGACAAGGATGATGGCGCCCAGGCTCACGGGGTGACGATGTTGAACCAGAAATCAAAACGATCGAGCAGGGCGAGAAGCTGGGCCAGCGTCGGATTGTCGATACCGGCGGCGTCCAGGCTCGTCTGGCCGAGGATGAGCTGAATCAGGGTCGAGCGCGTGAGGCTGACGTCTGGTGGCGAGTCGACCGCGCGGTGGCGCAGAACGCCGTTCTCCACCCTCACCTCGAAGCGCTCGCCCGCATCGTCGAAACCGAGGATCAAGGCCAGTTCCACGGTGCCCGCTTTTTCCCCGTCAAGGCGCACCGACAGGGCGTCCAGCAAGTCGCCGGCGCCGAGCGAAAATAGCTGAGCCGCGGCGCCTTGGCGCGGCGTCGCCGATTCTGGCTTGGGATCGCGCGCCTCCAAGGCTCCGGTCAGATAGAAGTCGCGCCACGGCCCGGATTCGGCCTGGTAACCCATCTGTTCGAGGGCGTCGGCGAGAAGTTCGCGGGCGGATCCATTCGCCGGTTCGGCGAAGACCAGGTGGCTGACGAGCTCGGCCGTCCAGCGGTAGTCCCCAGCGTCGAACGCGCGCTGACCCGCGGCCAGCACTGCCTGCGCGCCGCCGGCCAGTTTGACATATCGTCGGCCCGCCTCGATCGGCGGCCATTTGTGCAGATTGGCCGGATTGCCGTCGAACCAGCCAAGATACCGCTGATAGACGGCCTTGGCGTTGTGGTTGAGCGTTCCATAGTAGCCGCGCGTGGTCCATTCCGCCGCCAGCGTGGGCGGCAGTCGCAGGCGCTCGGCGATCTCCAGCGGTCCCAGGCCGTGGTTGGCCAGGCGCAGGCTCTGGTCGTGAATGAACTTGTAGAGGTCGCGCTGCAGGCCGAGAAACCGCGACGCCTCCGATGGACCCCACCTGGGCCAATGGTGACTGGCGAACAGCACGTCGCTTTCGGCAGCGAACATTTCTCGCGCCTCGTCGATATAGCGGCTCCAGTTCCTGGCGTCGCGAACCTGAGCGCCGCGCGGGGTGTAGAGATTGTGCATGTGGCAAGTGCAGTTCTCGGCCATGCACAAGGCCCGCTGGCGCGGGAAGAAGAAGTTCATCTCCGCCGGTGCTTCGGTGTCGGGCGTGACCTGAAAGCGGATCTCGACTCCATCGATGGCGTGGGTTTCGCCGGTTTCGCGGATCGAGAGGTTCGGCGCGACCAGGCTAACCTGGCCGAAGGACACCGCCTTGCCGAGGCCGCTGTCCACATGCCCCTTGGCGTCGCGCGGCAGCAGAGCCCCGTACATGTATGTGGCGCGCCGGTTCATGACATTGCCGAGCAGCACGTTCTCGCTGACCGCCGCCGCGAGAAATCCCTCGGGCGCGATGATCGGAACGCCGGCGGCGATGTCCTCGTCCGACAGCACGCCGCGCACGCCCCCATAATGGTCCACGTGGCTATGGGTGTAGATGACCGCTGTCACGGGCTTATCGCCGCGGTGCGCGCGCATGAGGGCCAGGGCCGCGGCGGCGGGTTCGGCCGAGGTCAAAGGATCGATGACGATAAAGCCGCGCTCGCCTTCCACGAAGGTGATGTTGGAAATGTCGAACCCGCGCACCTGATAGACGCCGCTGGTAACCTCGAAGAGGCCGTGGAGGGCGTTAAGCCGCGCCTGGCGCCACAGGCTAGGGTTCACCGTATCTGCACGCTCGCCTTCGAGGAATGCGTATGGGGCCATGCTCCAAGCTCCGCCGATGGTCGCGTCGGGGATCGTGCCGACAAATCCCCTGTGGGCGTTTTCCAGCTCTCGGCCGTCGTCGGGGGGAAGGCTGGCGGCGAGAGCGGCGTGAGCCGCGCGCGTCGAAGCCGTTGCGCCTCTTCGTTCGGTCATGGTCTTGCTCCGTTCGAATCACGAGAGCTGGGTGCGCTTGCGTGGACTAACCCAGCTTGCGGCAAGGCTTGGATCGAACGCTGTTGCAAGGTTATGTTCCAGCAAGTGTTTTTCATCTCGTGGCGCTCAAGTCACGCCCAAGGAATTGTTAACGCGAAGTCATCTTCAGTCTTTAAATGACCTTAATTCCGTCGTCCGCGCGCCCCGCTAGGCCACGATAACACGAGGTGTCGGTTGCTCGGGCGCCCCTTGGTCCCGGACCCTGAACAGCCCCCCCAGCCCCCCTGG
>DATCEL010000107.1:0-3180 GCA_036510115.1 Caulobacteraceae bacterium | reverse complement strand
CTCTAACGGGACTCGCCGAACGTCCGCTATGGGTCGAACGAAGACATTGCGTCGACGCCGCAAAAACGGGCGTCATCGTCCTCGGGGCTCCGCGGATGGACCGCGTCCTCCACTCCACGGACTAGGTTGACCCTGCGTCCGCGCCAGCCGGGAGCCTCGATATCCACACCGCACCGGAAAGCGGCGGCTCCTGCCGACGGCGCCACGACACGTCCCGCTCACCCGGCTCGCCGCCCCGCTCGCGCAATACGACGGCCCATTTCATTCAGGCACTTGTAGTATCGTCACCCTGACGCTATCTACCCACCCCGCTCTTTCTCATCGTGAACGTCCGCAATCCCGCCGCAGGGATGAGGCTGCCTGGTTTTCGCCACAATTCGGTCACCGTTAACAACGGGAATTTACGGTGGTGGCGGCCGGAATCGGCGCTGGCGTTACAGGTTTGAAATATGGATGATCGGGCTCGACGGCTCCCGGACCCGGCCCGCTCCGCGGTAATTCGCTCCCCTTTCTGGGGCTACGAGATTCACACATCTATGCTCGGGAGGCGAACACTTGCTCCTCCCCTCGCGCCGGCGAGGGGAGGTGTCGCGACGGCGAGCGCTGCAAGCGAGCCGCGACGAAGGGGAGACGCCCCGGGGCGCTCGGTGACAGCCTTGCGCCGCCGTTCTCCCCATCCCCGGAACAAGTCGGGGGACCGCGCATCGCACCGCTGGCGCGGTGCTCGCCTGCGACACTTCCCCTCGCAAGCGAGGGGAAGAGCGAGCGCCGCCGACCTTGCAAGGATGTGAATGCGGTCGCCCCACGAGGGAGGAAAAATAGGGCTTCGTTAACCACGTTTGGCCGATGCTGGGGCCCACGCGATTTTCCCCCCATCGGAGGCTTGCCCATGAACGGCGCCGAGGTTCTCGACATCGGCCGCGACGCCATCTGGCTCACCATCCAGCTCAGCGCGCCGGTGCTGCTGGTCGGGCTGGTGGTGGGGGTGGCGATCGGGCTGCTGCAGGCGCTGACGCAGGTGCAGGAAGCGACGCTGGTGTATGCGCCGAAGATCGTCGCGATCTTCATCTCGCTGCTGGTTTTCCTGCCGCTGATGGGGGCGCTGCTGACCGGCTTCATGCACCACATCGCCGATCGCATCTCCTCGCTCTGAGGCCGCTTCGGCGTGGAGCACTACGCCACCGCTCAGCAGGTCTTCATCGGCGGGCTGGTGTTCGCCCGGGTGGGCGCGATGGTCATGACCTTTCCGGGCGTGAGCAGCACGGCCGTGCCGATGCAGATGCGGCTGGCCTTCGCCGTTCTGATGTGCCTCGTCGTGGGGCCCGTCGTCGCCCCCACCCTGCCGCAGACGCCGCCCGATCTCGGCGGCCTGCTCGGCGACGTGTTGCGGGAAATCCTGATCGGCCTCGCCATCGGCGCGGTCCTGAACGTCTTCATGGCGGCCATGACGATCGCCGGCGAGGTGATCTCGATCGCCACCACCCTGTCGTTCGCCCAGACCGCCAACCCCGACCAGGGCCAGCAGAACACCACCCTTTCGACCTTCCTGGCGCTGCTCGCCATGGTGATGGTCATGGTCACGGGCCTGCACCATCTGTTCATCGCCGCGATGGTGCGCTCCTACACGCTGTTCCCCTACGGCCACGCGGCCCCGGTGGGCGACTTCGCCCAGCTCGCCATCCGCACCGCCGGCGCCGCCTTCGCCCTCGCCATCCAGCTCGCCGCGCCGGTGCTGGTCTTCTCGCTGATCTTCAACATCGCCACCGGCCTGGTCGGGCGGGCGATGCCGCAGTTCCAGGTCTACTTCGCCGCCGCGCCATTGCAGATACTGTTCGGCCTGTCGCTCTTCGCCCTCAGCCTGGGGGTGATGGGGACCTATTGGCTCGATCGCTATCGCGACGTCCTGATGACGTTCGGGTGAGCTGACCGATGGCCGAGGGCGACGACAGCGCATCGAAAACCGAAGACGCCACCCCGCGACGAATCGAGGAGGCGCGCAAGGACGGCGACGTCCCCAAATCCGCGGATCTGGCGCAGGTCTGCGCGCTGGCCGGGGCCTTCGCGGCCATCGCCATGGGCGGCGGCACGCTGGCGCGGAATCTCTCCAACCAGCTCCTGCCCTTCATCGCCCACCCCGACGCCTTCAATGTGAGCGGCGGGGGCGGCGTTGCGATGACCTGGCAGGTGATCCTGGCGGCCGGGCCGGTGCTGGCGGCCGTGATGGGCGGGACGATGCTGGCCGGCGTCGGCGGCAATGTGATCCAGCACGGCGTGCTGTTCACGACCGCCAAGCTGGCGCCGAGCTTTTCCAAGATCTCGCCGGCCGAGGGCTTCAAGCGGATCTTCGGCGTCGACGGGTTCATGAACTTCCTGCGCTCGACGCTGAAGGTGCTGCTGGTGAGCGCGGTGGCATGGTGGGTGCTGGCGCCGCACGCCGACGAGCTGACGGGCCTGGTCCGGGTGGGCCCGGCGGGCGTGCTCGAATATTCGGCCAGCCTCGGACGCAGCCTGATGCTGGCCGTCATCGGGCTGCTGTCGCTGGGCGCGATCCTCGACTTCATCTGGCAGCGGCAGCGGTTCATGGTCCGCCTGCGGATGACCAAGGAAGAGGTCAAGGAGGACTTCAAGCAGAGCGAGGGCGACCCGCACGTCAAGGGGCGCCAGCGGCAGATCCGCAACGAACGCGCCAAGCGGCGGATGATCCAGCAGGTGCCCAAGGCCACCGTCGTGATCGCCAACCCGACCCACTTCGCCGTGGCGCTGCGCTACGAGCAGGGCGAGACCGTGGCCCCGCTGTGCGTGGCCAAGGGCATCGACGCGGTGGCGCTCAGGATCCGCGCGGTGGCCGAAGAGGCGGGCGTGACGGTGATCGAGGATCCGCCGCTGGCGCGGGCGCTCTACGGCGCGGTGGAAATCGACCAGACCATTCCGCACGAACACTACGAGGCGGTGGCGAAGATCATCGGTTTCATCCTCTCCGGCCGGCGCCGGCGCGCGCGCACCCTGTGAGGGCGTATGATTCGCGGGTGATTCGCTGGGCGGGCAGTCTTCGAGTCTCGGAAGTGTAAGATGGCGCACACGGTAGTCGACGCGGGCAGGGTCAAGGGTCGGGGCGCCGGCCTGCTGGCGCCGATGGCGATCGGCCTGTTCTTTCTCGCCGCGCTGCTGGCGGCCGCGCCG
>DATCEL010000106.1:0-2972 GCA_036510115.1 Caulobacteraceae bacterium | reverse complement strand
GAGCGGGACGCGGGATGAGCAAAGTCGTGATGGTGACCGGCGCGGGCAGCGGCATCGGCCGCGCGGTGGCGCTCGCATTTCTCGCCGCCGGCGACGCGGTGGTTCTGGCCGGACGCCGACTGGGCCCCCTGGAGGAGACCGGCGCCCTCGCCGGCGCGGGCCGCAACCTCCTTGTCCACCCCGCGGATGTAAGTGACTCCGGCGAGGTGGCGGCGCTGTTCGCCGCCGCGGCGGACCGCTTCGGACGCCTGGACGTGCTGTTCAACAACGCCGGGCGCGGCGCGCCGCCCGTCCCCTTCGAGGATCTGCCGCTGGAGACCTGGAACAAAGTCGTCGCGGTCAATCTGACGGGCGTCTTCCTCTGCGCCCAGCACGCCTTCCGCCAGATGAAGTCGCAGGACCCGCGCGGCGGGCGAATCATCAACAACGGTTCGATCTCGGCCCACTCTCCTAGGCCGCGTTCGGCGGCCTACACGGCGACCAAGCACGCTCTGACTGGTCTTACGCGCTCCATCGCCCTCGATGGCCGCGAACACGACATTGCCTGCGGCCAGATAGACATCGGCAACGCCGCCACGCCGATGACCGTGGCGATGAGCGGCGGCGCGGCTCAGGCCGATGGGCGCATCGTTCCCGAACCGACAATGGACGTCCAGGCGGTCGCCGACGCGGTGATGATGATGGCCGCGCTGCCGCTCTCGGCCAATGTCCCGTTCATCACCGTAATGGCGACCAAAATGCCCTTCATCGGCCGCGGGTGAGAGCTCAGACAACCCCGGCGGCGATGAGGCTGCGGGCGCAGTCGATGACGGTTTGATCGAGAGGGCGTGGGCGCCAGCCGAGCGTCGACTGCGCCTTGGCCGAACTGAAGTCGTTCTTGCGCCCAAGACTGCTGGCGACCGAACCGATGTCGCGATCGAAGAGACCGACGATGCGCAGCAGGAAATCGGGCGCCTTTCTGGTCGGGACCTTGCTCGCCTGCGCGCCCAGGCGCTCCTTCAGTATGTGGGCGATGTCGATCATCCACGCCCACGAGCCGGCGGCGATGAACCTCTGGCCGGCGGCGGCGTCATCGGTCATGGCCCGGATGTGCAGGTCGGCGACATCGCGCACGTCGACGATGTTGAAGCCGAGGCGAGGAACGCCAGGAACCTTGCCGGCCAGGAGCCGCTGGACGACCTGGATCGAGCCCGAGAAATCGTCGCTCAGCACCGGTCCGACGACCAGGGCCGGGTTGACCGTCGCCAGGGTGGTGGCCCCGCCTGAAGAGGCGATGAGGTCCCATGCCGCCCGCTCGGCGATGGTTTTGGAGCGGGCATAGGCGCCGACGCGCGCATCGTCTCCATCGGTCCAGTTGGTCTCGTCGGCGACACCGTCGCCGGCGTCGTAGCCACGCCCGGTGGCGGCCACGGACGAGGTCATCACCACGCGCTTAACACCGGCCTTGATGGCCGCGTTCAACGCCCGCAGGGCCCCGTCGCGCGCCGGAACGATCAGTTCGTTGGGATCCTTCGGCTCGGCGATGCCGAGGGGTGAGGCCACGTGCAAGACATAGTCACAGCCGGCGGCGGCCTCGTCCCAGCCGTCGTCGCGGGTCAGGTCGACGGCGTGGAAAGTCAAGCGCTCGCCGGCGTGGGTCAGGGCCTGGATGGCCGCCCGCGCCTTCGGCTCGCTGGACAGATTGCGCACCGTCGTCTTCACGAAGTAGCCGCGGCGGAGAAGTTCGATCACGCACCAACTGCCAATGAAGCCCGATCCGCCGGTGACCAGAACCGTTTCCGCCATCTCCGCCTCCATCATATCTTCGCGCGCCCCTAAGTAGCGCGAGGCGGGTAACAAGCCAAACCTTCGGCTCGGCTGGCGGCGTCCGAGTCACCCGTTGACTTGGACGAATCCCGAGCGTAGCAAGCCGCCCTGGAAGTCACTCAGAGTGCCGATTCTATGTCCACCGCCCAATTCACATTCCTGCCGAGGGTGTCGCCGCAAGGCGCCGGCCCGGCCGCTCGCGAGGAGATCTCCGCCTAGGATTCCGATTATTCAGGAAACCTGCCGTTTTCACCCCTCCCGAGCCAATCAGGCGCTCCGGAGGGGTTTTTTGTTTCCGCCCCCATTGTCTCCGGCGTCTGCTTGGTTCGGGTTTCGATCCAAAGGTTCACGTCCGTGACCCAAGTCGCCGAAAACATCGTCGTGGGGCGGCCCAGCGCCAGCTTTCGCGGCGGCGCGCCGTGGCTGGCGGAGGCGCGCGCCCTCGCCGTGCTCGCCGGACCGCTGATCGTCACCCAGCTGGCGATGATGGCCGTCTTCACCACCGACGTCATCCTGCTCGGCCGGTTTAGCCGCCTGGCTCTGGCCGCGGCGGCGATCGGCAACACCGTCTACTATTTCGCGTGGCTGACCGGCGGCGGTCCGGCCTTCGCGGTCGCGCCGATCATCGCCCAGATCCGCGGGCTGGCGCCCGACAATCGCGCCGGCGTGCGCTCGACGACGCGCATGGGGCTGTGGGCGGTGCTGCTGGTCTCCGCGCCGATGATGCTGCTGCTGTGGCAGACAAAAGCCATCCTGCTGGCGGCGCATCAGGACCCGGCCCTGGCCGACAGCGCCGGCAAGTTCGTGCGCATGGTCTCGCTCGGCCTGCCCTTTTCCCTGGGCTTTCGGGCGCTCGGCAGCTTCACCACCGCGGTCGGCAAGCCGCGCGCTCAGATGTGGGTCATGGCCGCGACCATCGCCTTCAACGGCGTCGCCGGCTACGCCCTGATCTTCGGCCATTTCGGCGCCCCGCGCCTGGGCATCGTCGGCTCCGGCATGGCGACCGCCGCCTCAAGCGTGTTCGGCTTCCTGGCGCTCAGCGTCATGATCCGCGCCGACAAGGAGCTGGCCGCCTATCGCGTCTTTCGCCGCTTCGCCCGTCCGGCATTCGACACGCTCAAGGAGGTCTTCCGCCTGGGCCTGCCGATGGCCATGACGATGATGTT
>DATCEL010000105.1:0-5189 GCA_036510115.1 Caulobacteraceae bacterium | reverse complement strand
ATTTGTGCGTCCGGCCTCTGCGCGCCCAGCTCGGCCCTGTCCGCTCGAATAGCGCTGCTTCAAACGTTTGCGACGCTCGCGCGAACTTTTCGACCTGTGCCATCCACAGCGTTGATGCGGCTCGTTGCGGCGGTCCTACTTGGCGGACCGTTGTAGCTCCTGTCGCGATCCGGTTGCGCGATTTGGTCCGTCCAAAAGCGACTTCGGCGGCAGGTCGCCTTGGTCTCGTGGCGGTCGCCATCTTGTTCGCGGGCGGCATGGCGCCGGCGGACGCCGCCTGCTCGGTCAACGGCAGTGGAGAGGTCAGCGTGAGCGGAACCTCTTGCGCCATTCTTCCAGGGAGCACGGTCCACCGCATCACGGCGTCGACGAACTCGGCGATCGACGCGAACGGCGTGGATGTTCCCGTGCCTTTCGGCGTCGGCGTGACTTCGCAGACCGGGAGCCTCATCACCTTCGGCGTGGATCCAAGCGCGGGCGGCTCCAGCATCCTTTCGCAATTCGGCGGCGGAGGAATTACCGTCCTGCTCGCCAACGGAACGTCCAGCAAGATCGACGCCAGCGACCTCAATGTGACCTTTGGCGGCGGCGGCAACATCATGGTTGAAGCCCAAGCCGGCGGCCAGATCACCCTGGACGACGGCACAGTGGTCAACATCCTGAACAGCGGCGGCAACCAGGGCTTGCTGGCGACCGGGACGAACAGCCGGATCATCGCCAACACCATCACCGAAACCGCGACGGTCGGAGGCGGCGATTTCGGCGTCCACGCCCAGTCGGGCGGCGAGATCGATCTGACCAACAGCGCCTTCAACTTCAACGGCACGGGCGGCGGCGAAACGGTGGTGGTCGCGGAATCCCACAGCACGATCGTTGCGCAAAACTCGACTTTCACCGCCGTCGGCGGAGGGGGCGGAGACGTCGCGATCAAGGTGGACACCGGAAGCAATGTCTCGCTGACGGGAGGCTTGGTCACCATGAGGACCGTCGGCGGCGGCGAGATCGCGGTGCTGACTCAGTCTCCAGGGTCGACTTTCGCTGCAACCGATGTTCCAATCACGCTCTCCGGCGGGGGCGGAGACTCGGCCGTCAAGGCGGCGAATGGCGGCGTGATTACGCTGACGGGCGGCTCGGATTCGGTCATCTCCGACACCGGCGGCGAGAAAGGGATTTGGGCGACCGGCGCCGGCAGTTCGATCACCGCGACCGGAGCGGCGATTTCCGTCCCTCTGAGCCAGAGCGGCTTCGGCGTACTGGCCGACTCGAGCGGAACGATTGTGCTCAACACCGGCTCGGTCAGCACTGGCGGCGACGGGTCGATCGGCATTCGCGCGACCGGCGCCGGCAGTTCGGTCACCGCCACGGGGGGCGTAACCGTCGCCACCCTGGGCGCCAACGCGACCGGAGTCGATGCAAGCGTGGGCGGGACGGTTTCTCTCACGGGGGGCGCCGTCACGACATCGGGCAGCGGGGCCGCGGGCCTCAGCGCCTCCGCGGGCACGATCGCCGCGTCCGATGTGACCCTTGCGACAAACGGCCTCGCGGCGCCCGGCGGCATCCTGCAAGGCGGCGGCCTGATCACCGTCGGCGGCGGCAGCGTGACGACTTCAGGCGCAGGCAGCTTCGGCTTTCTCTTCCAGGGGGCTGGCGGGATCGCCAACGCGCTTCAGATCACCAACACGACGGTCAATTCGGCGGCGGATGCGCTCCGGGTCGAGGGGGTGATCGCGAACATCGACTTGAGTGGAGCCACTGTCGCGGGCGCCAACGGCATCCTTATGAGCACAAACGGGCCGGCCGCCGCCTCATTGACAGCGACGTCCTCATCACTCACGGGCGCGATAACGACTGCAGCTGGCGGCGTCTCAGATGTGACGCTGCAAGGCGGCACAATATGGAACATGACCGGCAGTTCGAACGTAACCAGCCTCGTCAACGCCGACACGAGCACGATCGTCTTCTCTGCGCCGCTTGGCGATCCGACGCAGCTCGCCAGCTACAAGACGCTGACTGCCGCCAATTATGCCGGCATGGGCGGTGGGATCGTGCTCAACACCTATCTCGGCGGGGACGGCTCGCCGTCCGATCGGCTGATCATTAACGGCGGCGCGGGAACAGGCGCGACGAACCTCGATATCCGCAATACGACTGGCCCAGGCGCGGAGACGGTCGCGAACGGCATTCCGGTCGTGCAGGCGACCGGTGCTGGGACGACGACGCCCGGCGCCTTCGCACTCGCGAATGGCGAATTGCGGGCAGGGGCGTTCACCTACGATCTGTTCCGGGGCGGTCTTAACCCGGGTAACTTTTCGAATGACTGGTTCCTGCGCTCGAGCTTCGTCGCCCCGCCCATCCCGCCAGAGCCGCCAATCGAGCCGCCGGTCGTGCCTCAGCCCCCGATCCCGCCATTCCCCATTGATCCGCCGCCGAACCCGCTGCCGCCCGGAGTCGCCTTTCCGATCATCGGGCCCGAACTCGCCACCTATGGGGTGGTGCAGCCTCTTGCGCGCCAATTGGGGCTTTCGATCCTTGGCACGCTCGACGACCGGGTCGGCGACACTTATAAGCCGGATGGTTGCGCCGTTCAGCCGGCGACCGCGCCGGGCGCCCTGCCGGCCAGGAAGTCGCAGCCGGCGCCCTGCCCGTTGTTTTCGCCCTCAGTCTGGGGCCGTTTTTTCGGCCAAACGCTCGACAACCACTATCAAGCCTTTGCGGATCCCCGCGCCAGCGGCAATCTCGGCGGCTTCCAGGGCGGCATCGATCTTCTGCGGGGATCTCTGATCGCCGGTCACTCGGAGCGCGCCGGCCTCTATGGCGCTTACGGCGATGTCAGCGCCGACGTGGATGGCCTCGTCACCAATCCGGCGGCGACCGCCTACATCCTTACCCATACCGGATCGATGAACCTCGCCGCCTGGTCGGCGGGCGGCTACTGGACCCATGTCGGCCCCGGCGGCTGGTATCTCGACGCCGTGCTGCAAGGAACCTGGTATGGCGGCTCGGCCAGCACCCAGTTCGCGAGGCTGAACACCAACGGAACGGGCTTCATTGCCTCCCTGGAGGGCGGCGATCCGTTCGCTTTGCCGCAACTCGGGCCGGGCTTCGTGCTCGAGCCGCAGGGGCAGATCCTGTGGCAGAAGGTTTCGTTTCGGCACGACTATGACGGGCTTGGCGATGTCGCGCTCGGCGACACGACGGGGCCGAGCGGGCGCATTGGACTGCGGGGCAAATGGACGATCGTAACCGCTGGCGATCAGGTCTGGCAGCCGTATCTCAGAGCCAATCTCTGGCGGGATTGGGGGGCCGAGGCCAACGCGGTCTATTCGGGGACGGACAGCGTGCCGCTCGCGAGTCAGACGACGATGCTGGAGCTTGGCGGCGGCCTGACGGGTCGGATCAACGCCAGCGTCTCTGTCTTCGCCAATGTCGACTATGAGTTCGCGGTCGGCGCTGCCGAGGGCGAAAAACGAAACGGCGTTCGCGGCGCGTTGGGCGCCCGGTACACGTGGTGATGCGCCCGTTGGCGGTTTCGGCCTAACCCGATTGGCGACGGCCCATCGAGAGCCCCTTTAAGCGACGAATCCGGCGCCTGGCCAATCGCCGCCCAATGCCGTGCTCACATCGGAAAGGCGCGCTGACCGCTCTGAATGGTGATCCATTTGAGTTCGGTCATCTCCTCCATCGAGAAGCGCCCGCCTCACGACCGAAGCCGCTGTTCTTGACCCCGCCAAACGGCGCGTGTGGCTCGTCCGAAACGGTGCAATCGTTGAGCGGGCGCAGAGGCGCGCGTCGCCGACCTGCGCGGTAATTGCTAGGCGAACGCGTATGTTGCAACCAGGAGGCGACCCCTCCAACGCGCAAAATTCTAATAAGCGTCACTAAACGCTAATAAATCCAAGGAAAAAAGCTTGGATTTCCTTGGATTCCTTTGGCCAAATCAAGACTTATCAATAGGTTACAGCGAATCCAAATAAAAATTTTCCCCCAGCGGTTCGACTCGCCCTCCTGGTTGTATGCAAGCCCCGACTGGCGGTTCCATCGTCTTCCTGCTGTGGACCGCTCAAGCGCCTCAGCCGAACGACATATAGCACGGATTCCGGTTTCGCGTAAAGAGAATGTTGCCTGTTCCTCCGCTCCAAGGCTGTCCGGTCAACCGCCCGGGAGGTCGACCGCCCCGCCAATCCGCTGCGCAATGAGATGCGCCAGCCGCGCCGTGATGGGCTCGGGAACGTCAACGCCCGACATGCGCCAGGTGACGCCGGAGAGGTTCATGTGGATGCGATAAAGCCCATCGGGACTGTCCAGGCCAATGACGAAACTCAGCGGCCCGTCGAAATACGAATGCATTACGACCTGAAAGGGACGGGCCTGGAGCGCCTGGCCGAGCGAGGGTATGCCCCAGAGCGTTCCAGCGTCCTTTCCGCCGGCGCCAAGGACGCCCACGCGTCCCTGGCTCAAAAGCGACGCTATGTTGTCAGGCGTCAGAAGGGCGCGCAGCAGCATCTCGGCCGCGGAGGCGTTTAGAAAGACGCCTGGCCGAGGCGCCGGCGGCTTTTGAAGGTCTGGATTCTCGTCGGCAAACGCGCGCGCGATCTGGCCGCTGAGCGAGCGGATCAGCGCCTGCAGATCGACGCGCTCCATCAAAGCTTCCGCGTCGCCGCTCTTGGCGGCCGACGCAAGCTGCGCCGCGCCAGCGAGCGCCCAGCCCCAATAGGCCACAACAAGGATGAAAAGCGCGATCACGCCGCGAATGAGGATGCGCATGGGGGCGCACCCTACCAAGCGAGGTCCGCGGCGTCAGCCCTCATGGCGCCCTGCAAGACGACTGGATATCGCCGCCGCCTGGCGCCGTCTGGGAATCCTCCAGAGGCCAATACAGTCGCATTTTGTCGCTATTCTGGTCGAAATTCGAGGAAATGGCTTGGTTTAGGGGAGAACTCGCGATGGCGCCTGACGCCCCGGGCGCGCAGGCGGCCGTCACCAGGCAAGGGGGCCGCGTCACCGAGTGTAGAGGCGCGTCGTGACGTTTCGCAGCCGCCAATACAAACGAATTTCCTCGCGATTATGTTCGCCTATTGGAGAAATTCATAGCTCCCGCATTCGAAGGGCGACCGCGTCCGGCTCGCGATGTCCGGCAAGTTCCTGCCGTACAAATATTACGGCGTCGAGCGTGTGCCGGAGTCTGGGCT
>DATCEL010000104.1:0-8834 GCA_036510115.1 Caulobacteraceae bacterium | reverse complement strand
ATGCAGACCGATGAGAAGCCCGTGGATCACGCCGCAAGCTCCCTGTCCCGTCCGCAGCGAGTGAAACCCGCGGGGCAGGCTGCGCTCTCTGGACCCGCGCCTCGTTTGGCGAGGGCGCCGGCTACGGCCCGCGCGAGACCTTCGATGAATGGCGCCCGCACACCAACGGCCGGCGCGCGCAGATAGCACTCAACGCCCGCCCGGCGCGCGAAGGCGGCGTAGTCGCGATCCAGTTCCACCAGGGTCTCAATGTGCTCCGAGACGAAAGACACGGGGTCGATGAGCACGCCCAGACCTTCGGCGCCGGCCGCCGCGATCGCCTCGGGCGTCGATGGCCCGAGCCACTTCAGCGGCCCGACCCGGCTCTGATAGCAAAGCCGCCAATCCCAGCCTTCGCCCAGGCGCGCCGCGATGGCCCGGCACGTCGCCTCGACCTGCCAGGGGTAGGGATCGCCGCGCTCGGCAGTTCTGACCGGCAGGCCATGGGCGGAAAACAGCAGCCGCACGCGCGGGCGCCCCGCCGCCGCCCAGGTCTCTAGGACCGCTTGTGCGTGGGCCTCAACGAGGCCGGCGTTGTCATACCAGCAGCATAGGGCATGGACCTCGCCAGGGCCTTTGTAGGCTCGGCGCCAGGCCGCGCTGGAGGAGCCCGTCGTGGTGGCGGAAAACTGCGGATAGAGCGGCGTCAGCACGATGTGCGTCGGCGCGAACGCGGCGACCTGCCCAGCCGCGTCCTCCGTCGTCGGCGTCCAATAGCGCATGGCGATGAACACCTTGGCGGCCAGACCGTCGGCCCGCAGCGCCGCTTCGAGCGCCTCGGCCTGAGCCTGCGTCCCCGCCAACAGGGGCGAGCCGCCGCCCATAACCGCATAGTTGGCGACCGCCTTCCCCGCCCGGGCGCGGGCGATGATCTCCGCCAGCGGCGCGCGGGCTATGGCCGGCAGGTCGATGATGGCGCGATCGGCGAACAGGTTGCGCAGGAACGGACGGACATCGGCCGGTTTGTCCGGTCCGCCCAGGTTGAACAGCACCACGGCCACGCGAGGCGCCTCGTCGCTCATGCGCCGGTCACCCGCTGCACGACGCGTGTGATGTGCGGGATGGGGGTGTCCGGCAGGACGCCGTGGCCGAGGTTGAAGATGTACGGGCCCCCGCCCCATTGGGCGATGAGCGCATCGACCCGCCGATCGAGCGCCTCGCCACCGACGCGGAGCAACAGCGGATCGAGCGCTCCCTGGATGGTCACGCGCTTCTGCAACCGCTGGCCAAGCGCCGCGGGCGCCTGAACGTCCAGCCCCACCCCCTGAACGCCGGCGCTCTCGGCATAGGCTTCAACCAAGGCTCCGGCCCCCCGGGGAAAGCCGATGACTGGCGTATCGATTCCTTCCGAGCGCAGGTGGTCCACGATCCGCCTGTGAGGTTTGGTCACCAGAACTTCGAACATATCTTCCGGCAGAAGCTCGGCCCAGGATTCGAAGATTTGCAGCACCTCCGCGCCCGCGCGGGCCTGCATGGCCAGATAGCCCGCAGTCGCCCGGGTCAGAACATCGATGAGCGCCTCGACTGCCGGCCGGTCCGCAAAGGCGCGGGCCCGCGCCTGTTCACGCTCGCCCCCGCGGCCCAGAAGCATATAGGTGGCCACGGTCCAGGGTCCGCCGGCGAAGCCGATCAGCGCCCGCTCCGGCTGAAGTTGGGCGCGCACCAGGCGCAGGGTCTCGCCGACGGTGGCTAGGGCTTGGGCGCAGCCTTCGACCCGCGTCTCCATCGCAGCCAGCTCCGGCAGGGGTCCGAGCCGCGGGCCCTCGCCAGCCTCGAACGACACCTCCTGGCCAAGCGCGCCGGGGATGAGCAGGATGTCGGCGAAGACGATGCCCGCGTCGAAGGCGAAGCGGCGCATCGGCTGCAGCGTCACCTCCGCCGCCTTCTCCGGATTGAAGCACAGGGCGATGAAATTGGGCTCGGTGGCGCGCAAGGCGTGGTATTCCGGCAAGGACCGGCCAGCTTGGCGCATGAACCAGATCGGCGGGCGCTCGAAGGTTTCGCCAGCGAGTGAGCGAACCAATTTCGGGGAGGTGTTCATCGCCGCTGACTTAGACGTCTCTCGGCTCGCGGCTCAAGCCCGGAGCTTCCTTCTACTAGTTATCAATTAATGAAGATTCTTATTGAATGAAGACAGTAGGGCAGTGGATTGCGGGGATAGAAGCGGGTCAGAGCCGCTTTGCAGGCGTTTCCCACAGGCGGGTCCACTGAAACCGCCCCAAACGGCTGACATTTCCGGTTGTTGTGCGCAACTCGGCAACCTTCCGAAAACAAACAGATATCAGCGGCGGAAACGGACCTGATCCACAGGCTTCGCCCACAGGAATCCTCGGCTCTGGGGAGATCCACCACCGGGGCGCTGTGGACGGCGAACAAATGCCGCGCCAAGCGGGGATGGTCCGCCCGGTTGTCCCCCGGCGGTTGCGCCGACCCCGGCGAACGGTGGATAGACGCTACAAGCTTTCACCGTGAGGGGGCTTCGATTAAGACGTTGTTAACCATGGCCCCACAGAGAAATTTTCGATCGGGGTCCGCGACATGACGCCAACGCGGCTGGCGACCTATTTTCACGTTCACCTAGTTTCCGATTCGACAGGTGAAACCCTGAACGCCATGGCGCGGGCCGTCTGCGCCCGCTTCAACAATGTCCTGCCGATCGAGCACATCTACGCCCTGGTTCGCTCACAAAAGCAGCTCGAACGGGCGTTGGCGGAGATCGCCGAAGCGCCGGGCATTGTCCTCTACACCATTGTCGATCAGTCCCTGCGCTCGGCGCTTGAGCTCGGTTGTCAGAAGATGGATATGCCGTGCATCGGCGCCCTCGATCCGCTGGTGACCATCCTCTCGCGCTACCTGGGCGCGCCGCTCTCCACGCGGGTTGGGGCGCAATACTCGCTGGACACCGACTATTTCAATCGCATGGACGCGCTCTCCTATGCCCTGGGGCACGACGACGGCCAGGGCGGTCCGGATTTGGCCCGCGCTGATGTGGTCCTGGTCGGAGTATCGCGCACGTCGAAGACCCCGACCTGTATTTATCTGGCTCACCGGGGGGTGAGGGCGGCGAACATTCCGCTGGTGCCGGAAGCCCCCCTGCCGCCGAGCCTGGCGACGCTCACCGGTGTTCCCGTTGTCGGCCTGACGGTGTCGCCCGACCGTCTGATCCATCTGCGCCGCAATCGTCTGCGGGCGCTCAACGAGGTCCGCGACAGCACCTATGTCGATAGTGACGCGGTGCGGGCGGAGACCATCGCCGCCCGGCGGCTGTTCGAGCGCAAGCAATGGCCGGTGATCGACGTCACCCGTCGCTCCGTCGAGGAAACCGCGGCCGCGGTGATCAACATCATCTCCGGCGGTCGCGGCCAAGTGGAGATGTTGGGGTGATTGTCTTAGCGTCGGCCAGTTCGACGCGGGCGGCTCTGTTGCGCGCGGCTGGGGTGACCTTCGAAGTCGTCAGCTCTGGGGTCGACGAAGGGGCGGTCAAAACTCGGATGCTCCGCTCCGACGCCATCGCGAACGAGATCGCCGGCGAGTTGGCCCTGGCCAAGGCGCTCGCCGTCTCGGCCTCAAGGTCCGATCTCGTCATCGGCGCCGACCAGACCCTCGAGCTGGACGGAGAGTTGTTCGACAAGGTCGAGACTCTCGACGATGCGCGAGAGCGCCTGCGCCAACTGAGGGGCAGGACCCACACGCTTCATTCGGCCGTCGCCCTGGCGCGAAACGGCGAGACGCTCTGGCAAGCCGTGACCAGCCCGAAGCTAACCATGCGCGCGTTTTCCGACACCTGGCTCGAGACCTATCTTGCCACCGCCGGCGAAGCGGCTCTGAATTCCGTCGGCTGTTACAATCTCGAAGGCCCGGGGGCGCAATTGTTCGCGGTGATCGAGGGAGATTATTTTTCGGTGCTTGGCTTGCCACTGATCGAACTGTTGGCGGCCTTGCGGCGCGAAGCAGTGTTGGACCTGTGAGAGTTTCGGCGAGGACGATTGTGGCGGCTATCGCCGGCGCGCCGATCGCTCATTCCCTGAGCCCGGTCATCCACAACGCCTGGATTGAGGCGGCCGGTCTGGACGCCGTCTATATCGCGCTCGAGCCGCGCGGATTGGGCGACCTGGTCCGGGCCGCGCGCGGCGGCCTGATCCGCGGGCTGAACGTGACCGCGCCGTTCAAGGCGGAAGCGTTGGCGCTGGCGGATAGGCCGAGCGAGCGGGCCGTGCGGGCGGGATCAGCCAATCTTCTGACGTTCGAGCTGGATGGCACGGTCAGAGCCGACAACACCGACGGGGAGGGTCTCCTGGCGGCCTTCGCCGAGCAGGCGCCCGGTTTCGATCCGGCTGCCGGACCCGTCGTGATCCTGGGGGCTGGCGGCGCGGCCAGCGGTGCCGTGGCGGCCTTTGTCGAGGCGGGCGCGCCCCGCGTCAGGGTCGTCAACCGCTCGCCGGCGAGAGCCCAAGCCCTCGCGACCGCGTTTGGTCCCGTCGTCGAAGCCGTCTCACTGGGTGAGGTCGGCGACGCTATCGCCGACGCCAATGCCGTGATCAACGCGACCCCCGTGGCGCCGGAATTTTCCCTGGAGACGGCTCCGCAGACCGCAGTGATCATGGACATGGTCTATCGCCCTCTGGCGACGCCATTGCTTGTTCGCGCGCGGGCCCGAGGCCTGCGCGCGGTCGATGGTCTGGCCATGCTCATCGGCCAGGCGCGGCCAAGCTTTGAGGCATTTTTTGGCGTCCGGCCACCGCCGAACCTGGACGTGCGCGCCAAGTCGATCGCCTATTTGGAAAGCGCGGCGTGATCGTCGTCGGCCTCACCGGTTCGGTGGGCATGGGCAAGTCCGCGACCGCGGCGATGTTCGCGCAAGCGGGCGCGCCGGTCTATGACGCCGACGCCGAGGTCCGGCGCCTATACGCGCCGGGTGGTGCGGCCGTAAGCGCGGTGGAAGCCGCCTTCCCCGGAGTCGCCGTGAACGGCGCCATCGACCGTGAGCGCCTGGGCGCGCGGGTGCTGGGAGATGCCGCGGCCCTGGCCAGGTTGAACGCCATCGTCCACCCGCTGATGGGCGGCGCGCGCGCCGAATTCTTCCGCGAGGCGCGCGAGGCTGGCGCGCCACTCGTCGTGCTCGATATTCCCTTGCTGTTCGAAACTGGCGGCGAGCGTGGCGTCGACAAAGTTGTGGTCGTTAGCGCGCCGGCGGACGTTCAGCGCGAGCGGGTCTTGGCGCGATCGGGCATGACGGCGGCCAAATTCGCCGCCATCCTCGCCGCTCAGACGCCGGACGCCGAAAAGCGCGCCCGCGCCGATTTTGTCATCGACACCAGCGGTGGTTTCGATCGCGCGCGGGCGCAGGTGAATGAGATTCTCGCCGTCTTGCGCCCCGGCCGCGAAGCGGCGCATTGAACGGTCAATGGCGCGCGAAATCGTCCTCGATGTGGAGACCACGGGCCTCAGCCCAAAGCAGGGACATCGGGTGATTGAAATCGCCTGCGTCGAGCTCGACGACTATGTGCCCACCGGTCGCCACTTTCACAGCTACGCCCACCCCGAGCGCGACATCGATCCAGACGCCCAGCGCGTTCATGGCATCTCGATCGAGTTCCTCGCCGACAAGCCGCGCTTCCGCGAGGCGGCCGAGGCCCTGGAAGCGTTTATCGGTGAGGCGCCGCTCATCGCCCACAACGCCGGCTTCGACCGGGAGTTCGTCAACCATGAGCTGGGACTCGCGGGTCGATCCATATTGCCGGAGCACCGCTGGATCGACACTCTGGCGCTGGCTCAGAAGCGTTTTCCCGGCATGCGCAATTCGCTCGACGCGCTGTGCAAGCGCTACAAGATTTCCCTCGCCGAGCGCGAGAAGCACGGGGCGCTGATCGACGCCAAGCTGCTCGCCCACGTCTATCTCGAGTTGCGCGGAGGTCGTGAGCGGGCGCTGGACCTGGCGGGCGCCGAGGCGGTGCTGTCGGCGACTGGCGGTCGGCCGAGCTACCCGCCGCGTCCCCGTTCGCTCGCGCCGCGCCTGACCGAGGCCGAGATGGCCGCGCACGAAGCCTTCGTCGCCGGCCAGCTCAAGAACGCACTCTGGTTAGATAAGGTTTAGGCCAGACCGGTCTGGGGCGTCTGGCCTTGCTGCTGCGCGAGCCGCGCGGCGTAGATGCCGCCAAAATCGATCGGCTCAAGCCGGAACGGTGGGAAACCGCCCTCCGCCGAAAGGTCGGCGATCAGGCGTCGCGCGAACGGAAATAGATAGCGCGGGCACTCGATCATCAGAACCGGTTCGATGTCGGCCGGCGGCACGCCCATGATCTGGAACAGGCCGGCATAGACCAGCTCCAGGTGAAACACCGTCTCGGCGTCGCGGGCCGCGCGGGCGGTGAGCTTGAGCTCCGCTTCGTAGAGGCCATCTTCGCGGCCGTTGGCGTTCAGCTCGACGTTGAGGTCGATCTGCGGCGGCGCGCCGGTGACACGTAGGGATTCCGGCGCGTGAGGACTCTCGAACGAGAGATCCTTGATATATTGCGCCAGGATGCGAATGCCGGGCTGCTCGCCCGCGTCCGCGCCGTTCGGCCCGGGCGCGGAAAAATCGGTCGTAAGGTCGGACATCGGTGCTCGTTGAGTGATTGGCGCGGCGAGCGGGTCGCTTACACGGCCAGCCCCTCAGTGGCAACGCGCGGCGGATCGGGTGAGCGGAGCGCCGATCGGCCGGCGAGACTTACACCAGCCGAATGTTGGCCTATATTAGCCGGACAGTCCCACCTGGGTCGCCATCGTCCACATGCAAGTTTTTGAGTTCATCATTCTAGGCGTCCTGGCGGGCGTGGTGTTGTTCCAGCTCTATGCGGTGCTGGGACGCAAGGTCGGCCGTGGTCCGGAAACGGCGTCCCAGCCTCCGCTCGGCCCCGCCGCGCCCGACACCCGTTTGCCGGCGCCCGCGCTCACCGATGGGGCCGCGCCGCTCGTCGGTCTGGCCGCGCTGCGCGCCCGCGACTCCAACTTTGACGCCGCACAGTTCCTCCAGGGCGCCCGGCAAGCCTACCAGACCATCGTCAAGGCGTTCACCGAAGGCGACCGGGTGACGCTGAAGCCCTTGCTGGCGCCGGCGGTGATGGAGGGGTTCGAGACGGCCATCGCCGAACGCGAGGCGGAGGGCCGCACCGAGACCGTGGAATTCCTGCAACCGCCGCGGGCGGATCTGGAAAACATCAGCCTCGTGGACGACCTAGCCCGAGCTGCCGTGCGGTTCCTGGCCGAGCTGCGCAATCGCACCAAGGACAGCGCTGGCGAGGCCGTCGACGACCGGCGGACGGCGGAGGTGTGGACCTTCGAGCGGAACATCAAGAGTCACAATCCGAACTGGACCTTGATCCACGTAGACGCCGCCGAGGCTTAAGCTAAGTGTGGTCGAAAGGCGGGCTGACGCTCGCCATCTCCGCCTTGTCCCTGGCAGCCTGCGCCCAGACCGGTGCTTCGCCCTCAATCGCGCCGCCATCGGCCCAATACGTTCCAAGTGCGCCCGTCCGTCTCACGGAACTGCCCGGATGGGACCAGGAGGACTACGCGGGCGCTTTACGCGCCGTGCGCGCCGCTTGCGGGGTGACGCGGGATCCGGCCATGGGTCACGTCTGTGCCGCCCTGCCCCAGCGGCCGACCGAGAAGAGCGCGCGCGGCTTTCTGGAAGCAAGCTTTTGGGCCGCCCCTGTTGGCGCCGCTGGGCGGCTGACCGGCTATTTCATGCCGGTCTATCAAGCACGGCTCACGCGCTGCGGAGAGTTCACCGCGCCGGTCCGGCCGCGGCCGGCGGATCTGCCCACCGGCGATTTGAGCGCGGCGGGGCGTTCGCCCTACGCCGCCCGCGCGACGATCGAGACCCGGCCCGCGCCGGACGCCTTGGCGTGGATGAGGCCCGAAGATCTGTTTTTCATGCAAATCCAGGGCGCTGGCGTGCTTGTCTTACCGGACGGCGAGCGTGCGCGCGCGGTCTTCGCGGGCAGCAATGGCGCGCCGTTCATGGGCGTGGCGGCGGCCATGCGCGCGCAAGGCCTCCTCGCCGATCAGGAAACCTCGGCCGAGGCGATCCACACCTGGCTGGGCGCTCATCGCGGGGCGGCGGCCGAGGCGATCATGAGCCTCGACCCACGCTATGTGTTCTACAGTCTGGCGGACGACGACGGCCTTGATCCCTCCGGTTCCGCCGGCGCCCGGCTTCCCGCCGGTCGGGCCATCGCGGTCGATCCGGCGTTCCACGCCATGGGTGAGCTGTTGTGGCTGGACGCGAGCGCGCCCGGCCTCGCCGGCGCCTTCCCCACCTATCGGCGGCTCACCGTGGCGCTCGACACCGGCGGGGCGATCAAGGGTGCGGCGCGCGCCGACCTCTATCTTGGACGCGGCCCCGCGGCGGGCGCCGAAGCCGGGCGTGTGCGCCACGCGCTCTTTCTCTATCGGCTGATTCCGCGACCCGTGTGGTGAAGCTGCCGGACGACGACCTGAGAGTGTGGGCGATCGTCGCCGCCACCGTGCATCCGTTGCCCGGCCGCGCCCTGCCGCGCCCGCCGGCGCGTTCGACCGCCAAGGTCGCGCCCGCTCGGGCCATGCCGATACGCGAACCGCTCAAGGCCCAGGCCACGCCCGCGTCCGACCCGGCGTCAATCGAACCCCGCCGCTATCGTCGCATTGTGCTCGGGCGCGAGCCGTTTGGCGCCCGCATCGATCTGCATGGTCTCGATCAAGGCGGCGCCCAACAGGCGCTGACCGCCCTCATCCAGGACGCCTTCGACCGCGGCGTCCGGGGTGTGCTGGTGATT
>DATCEL010000103.1:0-6844 GCA_036510115.1 Caulobacteraceae bacterium | reverse complement strand
GAGATAGATGGCGCTCGGCAGGGTCAAGGTCTCGCCGGGAATGGCGGCCACGAAGGTAATGGTGGCCCCAAACTCGCCGAGCGCGCGGGCGAAGCCCAGCACCGTTCCGGCGATGACTCCGGGGGCCGCGAGCGGCAGGGTTACGCGCCGAAACCTCGCCGCCGGCGAAGCACCCAAGGTGCGCGCCGCGTCCTCCACCTCGCTGTCTATGGCCTCGATCGAGAGCCGGATCGGCCGCACCATCAGGGGAAAGGCCATCACCCCGGCCGCCAAAGCCGCGCCGGTCCAGTGGAACGCCAGGACGATGCCCAGACGGGCCAGAACCGCGCCGATAACGCCCTGCCGACCGAACAGCACAAGCAAGATGTAGCCGGTCGCCACGGGTGGCAGCACCAGGGGCAAGTGGGTGAGCGCGTCGAGCACCGAGCGGCCAGGGAAGCGTCGGCGGGCGAGAAGATGGGCGACGATCAGGGCCAGCGGCAAGCTGACCACGGTCGCCAGGGCCGCAACCCTGAGGGAGAGGAGAATCGCCGCGAGATCGTCGCCGCTGAGCGCGGTCATCATTCGTCCGGCGCCGCGCGGCAGTTGTCCACCGCAACGCCATCAAGGGCCCCCGCCAGACCGGGCGGTGCGCCGACAACAGCAACGATTTGTCCGTCTCGGGCGAGTTCAATCAACCGTGGGGCCTCGGCTTCTTCCAGCCGTACCGCATCGCGACGGGCGTGGCGGGCAAGGAGTTCCGTCGCATCATGAGGCGCGACCACGACATCGGCGGCGCCAAGCGCTCGGGCCGCCCGCAGCGAAATCAAATCGTCGGCCGCCGGCATATCGATGAGCACGATCTTGCCCACGGCGGACAGGCCCTCGCTCAGGGCGGCGTCCAGCCGTTCCTCACTGGGCGCGGCTTCGGCCAGCACCGCGCGCAGGAACGCCCTGCGGCGGACGAGGTCGGGAAAGGCCGCCTTGATCGCCTCGCGGCGGGCGCCGAGACGTTCGGCCGTCTGACCGACGTCAGCTGGCAGGCGCGATTCGATCTCGGCGCGCAGCATCTGAGCCAACAACGGCGCGGCCCCGCTGGTGGCGACCGCGACGACCACGGCGCCCCGGTCGACGATCGCCGGGGTGTTGAAATCGGACAGGGCCGGACGGTCGAAGACGTTGACCGGCGCGCCGGCGGTGCGCGCGGCTACCTCGGCCGCTTGTGCGAACGCCTCGTCATGGCTAGCGATGAAGATCAGATGCGCACCCTGATAGGAATCGGGATCGAGCCCCCACGCCTCATCCAGGCGGACGATTTCCGCCGGCGAGCCTGCGAACAGTCGCGCCCGAGCCTCGGCCGGTTCGCCCGAACCGGCGATCACCACCCGAGCGCCCTTCAGCGGAAAGAAGGCCGGAAAGGATTCCATCAGAGTCACACTAAAACGGCGCCGGCGCGATGTCGCCCCGCGGCGCGCCACCCCGGAACCGTGGCTATGGCGAGACGTTAGCCGACAAGACATCCATGGCGAGGGGAAAGATGCGGCGGAGTTTGTGTGCGGTCATCCAACCTCGCGCCTGGGCGCTGTTTCTCGGCGCAGCCTTACTCCTCCCAGGCCCGGCGACGGCGCAGCAGGGAAGCTGGATCGTCACCACTGGCCTCGGCGTCGCCTCCAGCCCGCCATACGAAGGCGCTCCCAACTACAACATCCGTCCGAGTATATTGTTCAGCGCCCGCCGCGCCGACCGGCCCTATCGGTTCACACCGCCGGACGACGGCGGATCGCTGGCGCTCTTCTCCAGCAAGCACTTCGACTTCGGGCCGGTGCTCAACATCCGCAACGGGCGCGGCGACACTGGAAAACTGGTCGGATTTAGGAAGATCGGCTGGGCCGTCGAACCGGGATTGTTCCTCGATGTGTGGCCCACGGACTGGCTTCGCGGCCGGGTGCAGGTGCGGCAAGGCCTGCTCGGCGAGCATGGCGCCGTGGGCGACGCCGGCATCGATTTCATCCACACCGGCAGGCGGTGGGATCTCTCGATCGGTCCGAGGTTCGGGTTCGGCGACGCGCGCTACATGAACACCTATTTTGGCGTCACCCCGGCCGAGGCGCTGGCAAGCCCCTTCCTCACCAAACCCTATACGCCTGGCGCCGGCGCCCGGTATGCCGGCGTCGAAGCGGCCTACGCCTATCGTTGGACGCCGCGCATAAGGACGACCCTGGGAGTCGGCTATCATCGCCTGATGGGCGTCGCCGCCGATAGCCCCGTGGTCGCCATCGCCGGGGCCAGGGATCAGTACTCCGCCGGCGTCTCGGTCGCCTATAGTTTCGGCGTCAGGATCGGCCACCGTCACTGAACGGCGTCGCCGGGCCGCCGCGACGCCCCCTGTCGTCACCGACAGTTTCCCACTATGTTCTTAAATTCCATGGCGCCCTTCGACACCGCCCTTGCAACACCGGTCGGCGCGCCGCTGACCGACGGCTTTGGCCGCGTGGTGCGTTATTTGCGCCTGTCGGTCACTGACCGCTGCGACCTGCGCTGCGTTTACTGCATGAGCGAGCACATGACCTTCCTGCCCAAGGCGGAAGTGCTAACGCTCGAGGAACTGGACCAGATCGCTTCGGCGTTCATCTCCCTTGGCGTGACCAAGCTTCGGCTCACCGGCGGCGAGCCCCTGGTGCGCAAGGGGGTGATGAGCCTCGTCGAGAGTCTGTCCCGTCATCTGCGAAGCGGCGCGCTCACCGAGATCGCCCTGACCACCAACGGCACGCGCCTGGCGATCCATGCCGAAGCCCTGGCCGCCCTCGGCGTGCGCCGGGTGAATGTGTCCATGGACAGCCTGCGGCCCGAGGTCTTCGCTCGATTGACCCGCGGCGGCGATTTGGTCCAGGTCCAGGCGGGTGTCGATGCGGCGCGCGCCGCCGGCCTTGAGGTCAAGATCAATGTCGTCGCCCTGGCGCGCGACAATGCCGACGAGATCCCTGACCTGATCGCCTGGGCCCATGCCCGGGGACACGACATCACGCTTATCGAAGCCATGCCCATGGGCGAGATCGACGAGGACCGTTCCGACCAGTTCGTCTCTCTGGCCAAGGTCCGAGCCGACCTGGAGAGCTTCTGGACCTTGACGGATATGCCGCTGACCACCGGCGGCCCCGCCCGCTACGTCAGCGTCGCCGAAACCGGCGGCCGGCTCGGCTTGATCACCCCGATGAGCCACAATTTCTGCGAAGGCTGCAACCGCGTGCGGCTCACCTGCACCGGCGTGCTCCACACCTGTCTGGGGCGCGAGGACGCGACGGACCTGCGCGCCGTGATCCGCTCAGGCGCGTCGCGGCCGGAACTCGCACGCGTTATCGCCGAGGCGATCATGGCCAAGCCCAAGGGCCACGACTTTCAGATCGCGCGCGGCGCCGCTCCGTCGGTGTCGCGGCATATGTCGACGACCGGCGGATGACGAAGGTGTTGCTCTTCGGCCGCCTGCGCGACGTGGCTGGATGGCGTGAGACAGAGGTGACGCCCGCGCCGGCGATGCTCTCGGACTTGCGGCGGCGGATTGACCAGGCTTGGCCGGAATTGGCGCGGGCGCTAGCCGGCCCCGGAATTCAGACGGCGGTCAACCGCGCCCTGGTCAGGGGCGACATCGCGCTCGCGCCCGGCGCCGAAGTCGCCTTCATGCCGCCGATGAGCGGCGGATGATCACCCTCACCGAAAAGCCGTTCGATCCGGGCGCGGCGCTGAGCGCGTTCAGCGCCGGCCGCGCCGACACCGGCGCGGTAGCCAGCTTCCTGGGTCTCGCCAGAGGCGAGGCAGGGCGGGCGACCGCGCTGGAACTGGAAGCGTGGCCCGAATTCACCGGCCCCGAAATCGAAAAAATCGCCGATGAGGCGGGGCGGCGATTCTCCCTGCACGATGTTGCGGTGATCCACCGCACCGGCGAGATCGCCCCCGGCGAGGCGATCGTATTGGTGATGACCGCCGCGGCCCATCGGCGCGAGGCCTTCGAGGCCTGCGACTTCCTGATGGACTATCTCAAGAGCCGGGCGCCTCTGTGGAAAAAGGAGCATGGCCCCTCCGGCGCCCGCTGGATCGAGCCCACGACGCGGGACCTCGCCGATGCGGAAAGGTGGGATGGATGAACACCGCTCTTAGCCCTGGCGGCCGGCTCGACGGAGGAGCGCCGTTCACTCCCGTCCGCATCGCCGTCCTGACCATCTCCGACACCCGCGACGAGGAAAGCGACACCTCTGGCCACTTGCTGGCGGAGCGGGTGAAGACCGCGGGGCATATGCTGGCCGGACGCGACCTCGTCGCCGACGAGGTCGAGGCCATCCGTAGGCGGATCAAAACCTGGACGACGTCCGGTGAGGTGGACGCGATCGTCACCACCGGCGGCACCGGCCTCACCGGGCGAGATGTCACCCCCGAGGCGATCGAGCCCTTGTTCGACAAGCGCATCGACGGCTTCTCGGCGGTATTCCACCTCGTCAGCTATCAGACGGTCGGCCTCTCCACCTTGCAGTCGCGCGCGCTCGCCGGACTCATCGATGGCGTCTTCGTCTTCTGCCTGCCGGGCTCCAACGGGGCGGTGCGCGATGGCTGGGACAAGGTCATCGCCGCCCAGCTCGATTCGCGCCACCGGCCCTGCAACATGGTCGAGCTGATGCCGAGACTCTCTGAGAGATGAGCCGGCTCAGCCACCTGGATCAAGACGGCCGCGCGCGGATGGTCGATGTCTCGGCCAAACCGGCGAGCGCGCGCGAAGCCACGGCCGAGGGTCGGGTGAGGATGAGCGCCGCGACACGCGATCTGGCCCTCGGTGGCGGCGGGGCCAAGGGCGATGTCCGCGCCGCGGCCGAGATCGCCGGGGTGATGGCCGCCAAGCGCACCGCCGACCTCATCCCCCTCTGCCATCCCCTGGCTCTGACCAAGATCGAGGTCAGGGTCGAGGCGGATCCAGACGGCCTGGCGGTGACCGCCGTGGTCGCCACGAGCGGACCGACCGGCGTCGAGATGGAGGCGCTGACCGCCGTCGCCGTGGCCTGTCTGACCATCTACGACATGCTCAAGTCGGCGCAGCGCGACATGATCGTCGAAGGCGTGCGCCTCACGGAAAAGCTGGGTGGGGCATCGGGCCACTGGCGGGCGCCGTGAATCTGCTGACGGTCGACGAGGCCCGCGCGCGAATATTGGCGCGCGCCGCGCCGCTGGGTATCGAGAGCGCGCTCTTGGCCGTAGCTCAAGGCCGCGTTCTCGCCGCTCCCGTGATCGCCGCGCGAGATCAGCCGCCGTTCGCGGCTTCGGCCATGGACGGCTGGGCGGTGAGGTCCGCCGACGCGCCCACTCGCCTGACCATTATCGGCGAGAGCGCCGCTGGGCATGGCTTCGCCGGCCAAGTCGGCCCGGGTCAGGCGGTCCGGATCTTCACTGGAGCGCCTCTGCCCCAAGGCGCCGACGCGGTGGTGATCCAGGAGGATGCGGTCCGCGACGGGAATGAAGTGAGCGTGCCGGCCGTCGCAGGGTCGCGCCACGTCCGAGCCGCGGGCCTCGATTTCCATGCTGGCGACCGCCTCCTGGAGGCGGGGATCCGCCTCGACGCCTGGCGTCTGGCTCTAGCCGCGGCCGCGGGAAAGGCCAATCTCGACGTCTTTCGCCGCGCGCGGGTGGTGGTGATGGCCACCGGCGATGAGATCGTCCGCCCTGGCGAGACGGCCCGCGCCGACCAGATTTTCGATTCCGGCTCAGTCGCCCTGGCCAGCCTGATTCGATCCTGGGGCGGCCAGCCCGAGACTCTCGCCGGGGTCGGCGACGACTTAACCTCGATCGAGACGGCGGTAGCAGGCGCGGGGGGCGATCTCATCGTCACCCTGGGTGGCGCGTCGGTCGGCGATCACGACCTGGTCAAGCCGGCGCTCGCGACCCTGGGTCTGACCCTTGAGGTGGCCAGCATCGCCATGCGGCCTGGCAAACCGACCTGGTTCGGTCGCCTCGCCGACGGGCGCCCCGTGCTCGGCCTAGCCGGCAATCCGGCCTCGGCCCTGGTCTGCGCCGAACTCTTCCTGCGACCCTTGCTCGCGGCCCTGCACGGCGCGGACACGGCTCTGCCGCTCATCGCCGCGCGGACGACGATCGCCCTTCCCGCCAACGGCGAGCGCGAGCACTGGATGCGGGCGAGTCTGCGATTCGATCCGAACGGCGAGGTGTCGGTCGCCCCCTTCGCCGACCAGGACTCCTCCCTGGTCACCGTGTTCGCCGCCGCCGACTCGCTCGTGCGTCGCCGACCCCTCGCGGTGGACGCCGGTCCCGGCGATATTGTCGAGGTCCTGCCGCTCTCTCGACACTAAGCCTATGAATTCGTTCGGCGCGGGGGCGTCCGATCAAGGTTAACCAAAGCTCAAAACCGTCGATACGCCTTGTTTACGCTTGGCCGCCATGATGCGCGTCTCGCCGCTCGTCCGGACCCGATTTTGCGCCCACACCCCCTGATATCGAAGCTCGGCCTCGGGACCGCCCAATTCGGTCTTGACGGCGCCGCGCCGGCCAAGGGACGGCCGCCGGAAGCGGAGGTGCGCGAAATCCTGGCCATCGCCGGCCGCGCGGGGGTGTCGGTGCTCGACACCGGCGCGGCCTCCATGCACGGCGAGGCGGTTCTGGGCGCGATTATGCCTCGCCCGGCCCCGTTCAAGATCACCGTCAAGGCAGCCCGAGGCGACAAGGGCCCGGACTTCGTCGAGCAGGAGGCGCGCGCCTCGCTCGCCCGCCTGGGCCTCGTCCGCGCCGATGCGATCATGGTCCAGGCCGCGGGTGACCTGTTCGCGTCCTACGGCAAGGCCCTGTGGCAGCGGCTTCTCGAACTTCGCGACGC
>DATCEL010000102.1:0-2667 GCA_036510115.1 Caulobacteraceae bacterium | reverse complement strand
GCCGATGCCGTTTGCCTCAGAACCTGAGTTCGCCCCGTCCCGACTGGCGGCGCTGTTGCGGCATTTCGCCGAGATCGACGATGATCGTGAGACGTGGCGCGTCGCCTACCCGCTGAAGGAAGTGCTGCTGTTGGTGACCTGCGCCACGATCGCCAACTGCGATGACTTCGAGGCGATCGTCGCCTGGGGCGAGCGCCATCTTCTCTTCCTGCGCCGGTTCAGCGACTTCCATCACGGCGTGCCCTGCGCCCGCTGGCTGCGCGATCTGATGAACCGGATCGATCCGATCCTGTTCGCCCGCTGCTTCGAGGCTTTCGTCGCTTCGATGTGGCCGGGCAAGCATGACTTCATCGCCATCGACGGCAAGACCGCCCGGCGCACCCATGACAAGCGCAAGGGTCTCAAGGCCCTGCATACGCTCAGCGCCTACGCCACCAACGCCCGCCTCACCCTGGCCCAGCGCTCCGTGCCGGAGAAGACCAACGAGATCACCGCCATCCCGGATCTGCTCGACACCCTGGCCGAGGCCGGTCAGCTCGAGGGCGCCGTGGTCTCCATCGACGCCATGGGATGCCAGATCGCCATAGCCCAGAAGATCCTCGACCACCGCGCCCACTACGTCCTGTCCCTCAAGGCAAACCAACCAACCCTGGAAACCGATATCGTCGAATACCTTCGTTCGGCGCCCCCCGCCGAGGTGCGCGACGCCACCACGCTCGAAAAGGCGCACGGGCGCATCGAGACCCGCCGCTATGTCGCCTCGGCCAACGTCGATTGGATCGCCTCCGACCGCCGCTATCCAGGCGAACCTCGCTTCCCCGGGATAGCCACCCTGATCCAGGTCCACTCGACAACCGAGCAAGCCGACAAAATCACCCACGAGACCAGAACCTACATCTCCTCCCTGCCCCTCGATATCGACAGGATCGCCGCCGCCATCCGCGGGCACTGGGGCGTCGAGAGCATGCATTGGCTCCTCGACGTCCAGTTCAAGGACGATCTCTCCAGATACCGACAGGGCCACAGCGCCAAGAACATGGCCGTCGTCCGCCGCTTCGCCCTCGACCTCGTCCGCGCCAACAAAACCAAGGGAAGCGTCAAAACGCGACGCCTCATCGCCACATGGGACACAGAAATCCTCATGCAAATGCTCAGCCTATAAGCCCGTTAACCCGGACTCTTTGCCGTGCGGGATCAATACATGTGAGACGCGCGCGCCGATCGGAGTGGGGCGTCGAACGCTTGGATGCGAGTCTTTCCGAGCCGGCGACCTGGTCAAGGATCGCGCCTGCGGCGCGACCGCAAAGCGGCGGCCCTGCGGGCCGTCCTTGAGCAGGACGCCGGCTCGGATCCAAAATCATCCATGCGATCGATGGCCCAACCTCGCTCGCCTTGGCGTCTCACATCTGTTTGAGTCCGGACACCGGCGGCCCCTCAGCATGGAACTGCGATGGGTGGTCTCGCCCGACTACCGATCAATCATCGAGACGGTCATCCGGGCGAGGAAGGAACTCGGCGTCTCCCAGCGCGAACTCGCGCGCAGGCTGGGCAAGCATCCGTCCTTCACGAACAAGAGTGAAAATCTGGAGCGCCGGCTCGACGTGCTCGAATTCATCGCCATCGCTGAAGCGCTCGGAATGGAAGCGTCCGCTCTTCTCGCCCGCATTCGTGCGGAACTCTCGCGAACGATCGTGGTCTAGGACTGACCATGACCATGCACGAGATTGTCGCCGACCCGGCCGAGCCGGAGCGGCTCGGTCGCCTGCCAGGTTGCCGCGCCGCCCATATGACGACGTAGGATTGCATCGACAGCATACCTATTTCGCCAGGCGCCATCATTCCCCAGACGTGCGGGCAGATCATCCGCCCGCCAATGCTCCGCGACCGCAACGCGCGCCGAAGCCGCCCCTCACGCCGCCGCGTGGTCGGCGAGTTCGCAGGGCGCGGCGCCGCCTTCCACCTGCAGGGTCGCGTGGTGGATGGAAAAGCGCGACTTCAGCTCGCCGCACGCCTGGGCCAGCAGGGCGTCGTCCATCCCGGCGCCCGGCCGCACCAGATGGGCGGTCAGTGCGGTCTCGGTGGTGCTCATGCCCCAGATGTGCAGGTCGTGCACCTCGGTGACGCCCGGCAGGCCGGCGAGGTAGGTCGCGACGCCGCCGCGGTCGACGCCGGCCGGCACGGCCGCCAGCGCCAGCGCCAGCGCCTCGCGCAGCAGCGACCATGTGCCCAGCACGATCACCGCGCTGATCGCCAGGCTGATCGCCGGGTCGAGCCAGAGCCAGCGGGTGACGAGGATCGCCGCGCCGGTCGCCACCACGCCCACCGCCACAAGGGCGTCGGAGGCCATGTGCTGAAAGGCGCTGCGGACATTGAGATCGCGCTCCCGACCGCTGGCGAACATCAGCGCGGTCACGCCGTTGATCGCGATGCCGACCGCCGCCACGGCCATCATGGTCGCGCCCGCCGCCGGCTGCGGGTTCATCAGCCGCAGCACGGCCTCCCAGGCGATCGCGCCGGTGATCACCGCCAGCAGGATGGCGTTGGCGAGCGCGGCCAGGATCGAGGAAGAGCGCAGGCCATAGGTGTAGCGGCGGCTGGGCGCCTTGGTCGACAGCCACGCCGCCAGCCAGGCAAGGCCCAGGCTCACCACGTCGCCGGCGTTGTGCC
>DATCEL010000101.1:0-2414 GCA_036510115.1 Caulobacteraceae bacterium | reverse complement strand
CAGGAAGCACAGCTTGTTGTCGTTGAGCCACGGCACATAGTCACTAGGCCCCACATGGATGTTCTCCTCGGCGAGGCGCTCGGCCATGACCGATTGAACGGCTTCGGTCTTGGAGATCTTCTTCGACATCAACCGACCGCGGTCCATCATGTTCAGGAAGTCGGTATTGCCGCCGGTGTTGAGCTGATAGGTGCGGTCCATGCGCACGCCGCGTTGGCGCATCAGGTTGGTGAGCGCGCGATGGACGATCGTGGCCCCGAATTGGGCCTTGATATCGTCGCCGACGATGGGAATGCCGCGGGATTTGAAGCGCTCTTCCCACTCCGGGTCGCTGGCGATGAAGACCGGCATGCAATTGACGACGCCGACGCCGGCCTCGAGCGCGCATTCCATGTAGAAACGGACGGCGTCTTCCGAGCCGACCGGCAGGAAATTCACCAACACCTCGGCCCCTGAAGTCCGCAGCGCCTCGACAACCTTGGCTTTGTTGGGTTCCGGCGCGGAAGCCTTCACGAAACTCCGATCGGCCGGCATGTGCTCCATGTGCTCGGCCATGCCATCGAGCACCGCCCCCATACGGACCTTTACGCCGCTCTCGGGGACTTCCGCGAACACCGCCGTGCAGTTGGGTTTGGCGAAGATCGCCTTGGACAGATCGACGCCGACCTTCCGCTGATCAATGTCAAAGGCGAGGACGAATTCCACATCGCTCGGCTCATACCCGCCAAGGCTCCAGTGCATGAGCCCCACCGAATTGTCGTTCGCCGCCCGGTAGTAGGATACGCCTTGCACCAACGAACTCGCGCAATTGCCCACCCCGACAATCGCCGCGCGAATCTTTGCCATTCCGATTCCCTTCTGGGATTAACCTTGCCTGGGCGTGGAGACCGTCCGCGAACGATTCACGCTAACGTTTGGCGCCCGCTGTCACAAGACTGCCATACGCGAGCCGCCTCTGGAGACCAAGGCCCCGCCGATGTCAATCGCCCCGGAGCATCCCCCCGCGAGCAAGGCGAAGCCACTCGCGCCCGGCCGCCCACTGGAGATCGAGGCCGCTTCCAACGTCTATCTGGTGCATCCAGCCGCGCGCGCGCTAGCGACCTATCTGTCGCGCACGGCCGTGACCCCCAATCAAGTCTCGATCGCGAGCGTCTTCGCCTCTGGCTGCGCCGCGGCATCCTATGTGGCGGCGCCGTGGCCGTGGAACGCGTTCGCCGGTCTCGCTCTGCAGTTTGTCTGGCACGTACTGGACGGGGCGGACGGCGACCTCGCCCGCCGGACGGGGCGCGCCTCGCCGCGGGGCGAACTCATCGATGGCGTCTGCGATCATGTCAGCCAAGGGTTGATCTACATCGCCTTCGCGATCATGGCGCAGCGGACGGTGGGTGGCTGGGCGTGGGCCGTCGCTTTCGCCGCCGCGGGCTCTCACTTCGTCCAGGCCAACGCCTATGAAACCGGGCGCAAAGCGTATCGCCGCTTCGTCTACGGGGCGCCCTGGATGCGCCAAACCGGGGCCGGCGAGGGGGAATTGGGCGGTCTGCTGGCCCATTTCTATCTTGCCGTGTCGGTGGTGCTCAGCCCAGGCGAGGCGGAAGTCGAATCGGCGTTCGGCCAGTCGGTCGATGGATCGGAGCGACCTGCGCATCTCTATCGCGACGCCTTCGCCCCGATCGTCAAGACGAGCGGCATTCTGGCTTCCAACACACGAACCCTCGCCGCGTTCATCGCCGTGCTTGTCGCCCGACCGGTGTGGTTTTTCATTTTCGAACTAACGGTGCTCAATGCGGCGCTCTTCGCTCTCGCCGTGTGGCGCGCGCGCGCCAATGGCCGATTCGCCGCCCGAATTGAGAGCTCTCTCTAGAGCCTGATGCGTTTGCACGGAACAGATGCAAACGATGAATCAGGCTCTGCATTTTTGATTCTAGAGCAAATCATCCACGTTCAGATGATTCCATCTGAACGTGGTTTGCTTTAGGCGGCAGCGACGCCAAATTGCAGGCGGGCGAGGCGCGCGTACAGGCCGCCCCGGGCCATCAACTCGGCGTGGCGTCCAGCCTCCACCACCTTGCCGGCCTCCATGACAATGATCCGGTCAGCTTCGAGCACGGTGGCGAGGCGATGGGCGATCACCAGCGTCGTGCGGCCCACCATCGCTTCATGCAGAGCGCTTTGGACGAGACGCTCGCTCTCCGCGTCGAGGGCGCTCGTGGCTTCGTCGAGAAGCAGGATAGGCGCGTGACGAACCAGGGCGCGGGCGATGGCGATTCTCTGACGCTGGCCACCGGAAAGGAGCTTGGCGCGCTCGCCCATCAGGGTGTCGAAGCCGAGGGGCAGACGGGAGAGGAAACCCTCTGCCTGAGCGGCTTTGGCGGCGGCGCGGATATCCGCGTCGGCCGCGCCGCGACGGCCGAAGG
>DATCEL010000100.1:0-3154 GCA_036510115.1 Caulobacteraceae bacterium | reverse complement strand
CGACCGGCCGCTATTCGATCCCGGTGTCGGGACCCGGTGTCTACCGGGTCATTTATCGCGGGACTGTCGGACCGAAGATCGCGGTCGGTTAGGGCGCCCGGACATGGGCGCTCCGCTGCTGCTGGTTGACGCGCCGTTTCTGTTGTACCGCTCGTTCTTCGCGCTGCCCGAATCGATTCGCGGCATCGACGGCCACCCCGTGAACGCGATGCTCGGCTCGACCAACGCGTTGCTACGGATCGCAGTGGACACCGCGCCGCGTGCGATCGTGGTCTGCTTCGGGGCCGAGCAGGCGGCCTATCGCGTCGAGCTGTACGCCGGCTACCACGCCCAACGCCCACTGATGCCCGAGACGCTCGTATGGCAGTTCGAGCAGGCCCCGGCGCTCTTCGACGCGCTCGGGTGGCGGGTCGAGACCTCTCGTGAGCTTGAGGCCGATGACCTCCTGGGTGCCCACGCGCTACTCGAGGACGAGGCCGGCGCCGAGACGCGGATCCTGACCGGCGACCGCGACATGTACCAGTGCGTTACGCAGCGAACGTACGTGCTCTATCTCAAACAGGGCTCGAGCGGTGTCGAGACGATCGACTCGGCCGAGGTCGAGCGCCGCTACGGCATCCCGCCGGCGCTCGTGCCCGACTTCATCGCGTTGCGCGGTGACCCGTCGGACGGCCTCCCGGGCGCGCCCGGGATCGGCGAGAAAACGGCCGCCGCCCTGCTGCGCCGCCACGGGTCGTTGGAGCGCCTCCTGGCCGCGGTCCTGGAGGGCGATGCCGGCGAGCGACCGCGAATCGCGGCCGCGCTCCGGGATCACGCCGATTCGCTGCGGGCCTACCGCCAGATCGCCGAGTTGCGCCCCGTCGAGGTGTCCCGACCGCCCGATGCGGCCACCAACCTGCCCGGCGGCGCGAGAGCAGCTTCAGCCCTCGGGATGGGCGCGCTTGCCGGTCGCCTCGAAACGGCCACGTCGCTAGCAGATCTGTGAGGGACGTCGAGGCGGTTGCGGCGCGTCAGCGCCGGCGCCGACGCCGGAGGGTTGGAGGCGTTCTCACGGCCGCTGCGATCATCGTCGGCGGGTTGATCTTCGGGGTCGCTGGCGGCGGTGGCACGGGCTGGAGCGCAGGGCTTAAGACTCGACCGCCGAGAGGATCGCCTTCCGGTTCGCGGACCCGGAGCATCGACCGTAAGGTTCTAGATGGGCGCATCCCGCATGTGTTCCTAGTGCACGTCGCGGCGCCGATGCGTGTGATCGTCGCGAGCTCAAATGGGGTACTTGCGACGACCGATGGCGGCAAGCGCTGGCGAGACGTCACCCCGCGCCAGTGGGCCAGGGAACCGTTCCTGGTCTCGCACGTCGACGACGTCGCGTCAATCGGGGATCGGATCTGGCTGGCGCCAGTGGGGAGCCAGCCGTTGGACTTCATCCCATACACAGACGACGGAGGGTTCATCTGGCGGATCGCGAGACTTCCGGGCAACCCGTTGGTGGCTGGCTCACTCAGCTTCTGGAACACAACAGACGGTCGAGTGCTGGGCGAAGCCATCGACGGCCCGACCTACATCTACCAAACCGGCAACGGCGGGCGCTCGTGGACACGGGTGCGAGGCCTAGGACAGCTGACGGGAGCGCCCATCAGATTCACGTCGGCTCGGTCCGGATGGAGCTGGAACGATCGAGGCGGGCTGACCCATACGGAAGATGGCGGGCGTACCTGGAGGCGAGTCCAGCTGCCGGGCATAAGTGGCTACCGGGCGTACGCTGCTCCGGCCCAGGGGGACTACCGAGAATGGGCATGGGTGCCAACGTTCCCAGCGAAGGGTGACGTTGTTGAGCCAGGCTTAGCTCGAGGTGCCGGGGGCGAGAGCCGCACTATCTTCTATGTGAGCCGAAACGGTGGGGCGAGCTTCACCGCCACCCTCGCGCCGAGCGAGAGTGGAGATCCAGGAACTGCATACGCTGCCAGCACCAATGACTGGTACGTGACGAGCGGCAACGAGCTCTCCCGTACGACAGATGCCGGCAAAAGCTGGACCAATGCGCGCGTCCGGACGCCAATGCACACACCGATCGACCTGATCGACTCCCTCAGCTCCACCGTCGGCTGGGCATAGACCACGCTGAAGATCGGGTACTTCTATGCCACCCTGCTGCTGCACACCACCAACGGTGGCCGCACATGGCAGACGGTGGATATGAAGACATGAGGACCGTTTGATGAGTTCATCGGATATGAACTCGGGTTGGCATCAGCCCTTGCGCCGGCGGCTAGCCCGCGGGGCGTGGTTCTGACTGGCGGCCGCTACGGAGTCGGATGATCAGGTAAGTGACGACGGCGATGTTTACGAGCAGCGCGCCGATTTTGAGTGGAGAAGCGCTTTTGGCGATCTCCCAGATCTCGGGGATGAACAGCAGCGAGGTGGCCAGGACGGTCAGGTACTCGGCCCAGCGCCGACGCCTCCAAAGCCCGTATCCCTCGACGGCCTCCAGCGCTCCGTAAGCAAGGGCAATGAATCCGTAAACGGCGTACCGGTCCGAGCTGATCGCGTGCAGCTTGTGGATGATCTTTTCTATACCGTTGCTGTTCGGGTTCAGCCCGAGATCGCGGGCGAAGTTGGCGACACTCTTTCCCCAGTTGTGATCGGGGTCGGCGATGAGTGCGATCCCGACGAGGAACAGCACGATCGCCCGCAGGGTCCGCTCGGCGGCGATCCATGGCAGCAATCGATCGCCGCGAGCCCTCTTCTCGTGCGGTCTCGGCGTGGCTCTTGCGCGCGTGGCCTGGGCGTCATGCCTCGCGGATCGGTTCGACATTTGTGTCATCCCCAGCTCTGGGACGTGGCGATCCACCAGCGGTTCTCAAATGGGTCTGTGAACCCAGCGACCCGATCGCCCCATGCATGATCCTCGGGCTGGACTGGGTCCGTGGCACCTGCGGCCATCGCTCTCGTGAAGACAATGTCGACATCGACTTCCATCGGGTTGATGGAGTGGTAACTGGCCTCGATGTCCTTGCGCGGCATCGGCGGAGAGTATTAGCGGACTGACATGAACGAGGGGCGGCGCCGTCTCGCCCCTACGGCCAGAGCTCGCTTGCCGGGCGCTCGATGAACAGATGGATCTGTGGCGCCGATGGGGGCGCGAAACCGTGACGTT